>JAGIAP010000022.1:28002-29983 GCA_017744805.1 Chitinophagaceae bacterium
ACCGAATACAGAAGAATACGAAGCTGTCCGGGAAACCGGCTTCCAGAGCCCGTTGCATAGCCCGCTTTCAACATTCTCCATCGATGTGGATGCTGCCAGTTACAGCAATCTCCGTCGTTTCATCACGCAGGGTAGTACACCGCCCAAAGATGCCATCCGTATAGAAGAGATGATCAACTATTTCAATTATGATTATCCGCAGCCCAAAGACAATACGCCTTTCTCCGTGATCACGGAATTAGGGTCGGCGCCCTGGAACCCCAACCATAAATTGCTGCATATCGGCTTACAGGGAAAGATCATTCCTACGGCGGATCTTCCACCTTCCAACCTGGTATTCCTGATCGATGTTTCCGGATCCATGGCCAGTCCGGAAAAATTACCGCTATTGAAATCTTCTTTCCGCCTGCTGCTGGATCAATTGCGTCCGCAGGACTATGTGTCGATGGTTGTATATGCAGGTGCCGCGGGGATTGTGCTGGAGCCCACGCCAGGAAATGAAAAAACAAGGATTCTCGAGGCCCTCGATCGCCTGGAAGCGGGTGGCTCCACTGCTGGTGGTGCAGGGATAGAACTGGCTTATGCCACTGCAAAGAGATATTTCAAAAAGGGTGGCAATAACCGGGTGATCCTGGCTACGGACGGAGATTTCAATGTTGGGGCTTCCAGTAATGCCAGCATGGAGGAATTGATAGAAGAGAAAAGAAAGGATGGCATTTTTCTCACTGTGCTCGGATTTGGCATGGGTAATTACAAGGATTCCAAAATGGAGATATTGGCGGATAAAGGCAATGGTAACTACGCTTATATCGATAATATCACGGAAGCCCGGAAAGTACTCGTGAATGAATTCGGGGGTACGTTGTTCACCATCGCCAAAGACGTAAAGATGCAGGTGGAGTTCAACCCGGCTACCGTAAAAGCGTACAGGCTGGTGGGTTATGAGAACCGGAGGCTGAACGCAGAGGATTTCAAAGACGATCAAAAAGATGCCGGTGAGCTCGGTTCAGGGCATACAGTTACGGCATTGTATGAGATCATTCCCGCAGGCGTGGATACTGATTTTCCGATTCCTGATGACCTCAAATACCAAAAGAAGCAGCTCAAAAATAATGGTAACGAACTGCTGACAGTAAAACTGAGATATAAAAAGCCGGATGAAGACAACAGTCGATTGCTCAGTTTGGTGGTAATGGATGAGGAACAGGCGTCTTCCGAGAATTTCCGGTGGTCGGCGGCTGTAGCTGAGTTCGGCATGTTATTGCGTAAGAGTGAGTTTGCGCAGCAATCCAGTTTTAGCCAGGTACTTTCATTGGCCAATGGCGCAAAAGGAAAGGATGCGGAAGGGTATAGGAAGGAATTTATTGAAATGGTGATGAAGGTTTCTGAAAGGCCTGTGACGTATATGAATAAGTAAGTGCGGGAGTACATACCTGGTTAATCGGGGATCTGGCACTTCATGATCGCCGGATCCCCGATAATGATGGAGCCCTTAATCTTTGGGCTGTTTCTTGTTTTTCTTCAGGATCTTTTTCTCATCATTTTCCAACTTCTTTTTAAGTTTGGTTATATCCTCTGCCGGAGGCAAAGTTTCAGGTTTGACGCCTCTTTGATCCAGCATTTCCCTTACAGCCGAGTTGTTGTCTACATGTTCTTTTGTTATCTGATTTTCGCCATGCAGATCTTTTTCCACCACATTATGACTGGTTAATTCTGTTGCAAAATCTTTTGCTTTGATGGTTAAGGTTGGCAAGAAATCGGCAAGAGGTCTGGTAGCAGGAACTCCCAACTTCTTTTTCATTTCTGCTGTTGAAAAGCCTCCGAACAGGGCCTGATCTCCTTTCGACCGGATAGCTGCAAAACTTTGTTCATTAACTCCCCGCTCGAAGATGATCCCTGATAGTTTTTTCTCTGATTTTGAAAGTTTCTCCCGTGCGGAGACTCTGGCCACATCGAGCAAGCGTTGCTCAATGATCTCTTG
>JAGIAP010000230.1 GCA_017744805.1 Chitinophagaceae bacterium
GGATAGGTCTGACCATCAACAATCCCGACCCCAGCTCTGTGGCAGGCGATGGATCAAATGCCTATGTGGCCGGTGGCCCCGTTACCCGTAGGTCCAACACCACCGCTCAGCTCACGATGCCCACTGGTGGATCCAGTTATCGCCCTGTGCAGATACTGCCTGTAGATGGTACATTGTCCACTTATTCCGCACAGTATTATGGAAGTGGTTATTCATCACTGGCTGTAGCTTTACCATTATCAAAAGTATCCATCGCAGAATATTGGAATATCAGCAAGATATCAGGAAGTGATGCCTCCATCAGCCTCTCATTGGCCGGGCCAGTGCCTGGGGCAGGAAGTTCCGATAAAATAGTCATTGCTCATTACAATACCGGAACAAGTCAGTGGGAAAGCGTCAAGAGCACTACGGGTGGCGGAGAAATTTCACCAGGCAATGCAAGTGCTGGCTCTGCGCTTACTGAGATCATGAGCAGTTTCAGTCCATTCACTTTCGGTGTGCTTCCCGGCGCTCCTTTACCTGTATACCTTGTTTCTTTCAATGCTAAGAAACTGTCCAATACATCGGCCAAACTTGATTGGGTGATCACTACCAATAGTAACCCGGACAGGTTCGAGATACTTCGATCCGATGATGGCGTCAGTTTCCACAATATCGGAACAGTGAAAGCGGGAGATCAACAACTGGTGTACAGTTTTGTTGATGCGCAATTGCCGAAGAGAACAGCGTTCTATCAGTTACGAATGATCGATCTGCAGGGCGTGGTTACCATGAGTAAGATCGTTTCTGTATTCAATAGTGGCGAAGGATGGGCTATCAATTCCATGATGCCTACGCTTGTAACAGGCCAGGCCAAACTCAATATCAGTGCATCCGGCAGGGCTAATCTCCGCCTGGCTGTAACGGATATGTATGGAAGGATCGTGCTCCAGCAACAGACCAGCCTGAGTGCAGGAAGCCAGGATGTATGGCTGAACTTCAGCTCATTGCCTGCAGGCGCCTACCAGATCACCGGTTATCTCGATAACGGAATGAAGACGGGCAGCTTCAGGTTCATCAAACAGTAGAATGTTTTCCAGGTTTTGAATATGCAAACGGCAGTCTGTGGACTGCCGTTTTTTTATGGAGAAGCATTTAGTTTGAGTGTGCCCATCGCTCGCCGGAGGCGACAAAATAGAAGCCCCTCGCGGGGACGCGAGCGGCGGGCACTGCGAGATTATTGGAATTTCTTAGACAGTGCAGCAATCGTTTTCTTGTATTGCTCCAGCGCAGCCTTTTCCTGTTTGATGAAGGAATTATCTTCCAGCTTACCCAGTACTTTATTCATTTCCGCTGTGGTCTCATACACCATCTTACGGAAAGGGTTCTTATAGTCCTTGGCGCGTGATTGATAAATGCCTTCCACCATCCATGTTTTTACGGCCAGCGCTTGCTGCAGCAATTGCCGAACCTGCTCCGGTTTCGCTTTTTTAAGGTGGATACCATGCACAGTGTGCAGGGCGGCCATCGCATGCTGGAATTTTTCGGCAGGATATTTAGTGGCCTGATCCTGGTAGAAAGCATGCACCTGGTCCCATCCTTTTACTTTTCCCTGGTGTATCTGCGTTATCAGTTTTTCGATAGCGGCTCGCTGTATCAGTTGCCCACCGATATTCATCCAATGGGTGGTGGCGGGCCTGGCAGGGATACTGCCGATCAGTTGATCAAGCTCCCTGAACTGCTTGCCGCTATTGGCGATCAACTGTTGGACGGCATAATAACAAACCAGGTCTTTGAAGATATGATAGGCGGCTGTTACCTTGATGAGCTGCACAGGCCTGTCGCTGTTCTCGAATCCATCCACCAGTATTTCCAGTTCATTCACCAACGGATCACGGGCCTCCAGCAGTCGCTTGCCTTCTTCAACCTGGTTGTCAAGGGGGAATTTCTTATCGCCCTTGATCCTTTTCAGGTAGGCCTTACCGGTAGCCTGCTGTAATAGGGTGATAGCGTCCATCACCTCATTGATGCTATCCGGCGCCAGGTAATCGAATTCCAGTAATTGTGTTTTGTTGATGCGCTTGTCGCGATCCCCGTATTTCCAGGCATTACGTGCCAGCGCATACATATTGTGCAGGAACCAGTAAGCAGGCATGATCACCAGCCGGTTTTTCGTAACATCATTGCTGACGAGCGAGAAGGGGAGGGTGATATTCATCTCCACCGGGAAATCGCCCTTGGCGAGAATGGTGAAGGTGGCGAATTTGGAATTGTGTTTGAGGCTGACGCAGAGGCCGGGCCAGAAGCCACGACCAGCAATGATCTCGCCATCCGGGCTTCTACTGTTATGATTGGATCCCACCGTAGCGCCTGCGGCCATATTGCTCTGCCCCTGCAGCAAGGCTGCGCAAAGGAAAGAGTTGTTATGGTGTTGTTCGTGCGAAGGGTAGATCAATGAGTTCAGCACTTCACAGCAGGAGATAGTGGAATTCTCTCCCAGGTAAGAGTTGATCAGCCTGGCGCCATATTTCAACTGCGAGTGTGGGGCCAGAAAGAAACGAACGGCCTTCACACCATAGAATGCGCGGCAACCATAACCAATGATGCCATTCACCAGTTCGCATCCTTCGCCCACCTGCGTTTTGGCATCGGCGGAGGAATTGATGGTCACGTTCTTGATCTTGTTGGCGCCTTTGATATAGGCATCGGTGCCGATCTTAACGTCCTTGAGTATGCGACAATTCTTGATCACTGTTCGGTCTCCGATGGTGCCATATCTTCCTCTTCTCAGGTCGAACCGTTGTTGGGTGAAATCCCTGAACTTCTGTTGAAGCGCGGTATCATCGCGGAAGCGGGTCCAGAGGAAGGCATCGCCTGGGAGCATGCCATCGAAGGGCATGATCTTGCGTTCGCCGTTCTCGTTACAGACTTCCATCCAAATGCGAATGGCTTCATCTTCCCCTTCCATCAGTATACCGTTACCGAACTTGGAGTGATCGGTGGTATCGATCTCATTCACATTCACCAGTATCACTTCATTACCGGTGATATAATGGGAGATATAGTTCACATTGTCCACAACCACATTATCTCCGAAATCGCAGCTAATGATGGTGCTGTTGTACAGCCCTACGGGCCGGCGGAGATTATGGAATTCGAGATAGTAAGGCTCCAGTTTGCCGACGCGAACGAGGCCGAAGAACTTACAATCCTGTACCAGTTCAGGATTGAAAGCATCGGACACCATGATGTTGTTCCAGTTGTCTGACGTGTTGCGGTTGCGCACCAGCATCTCTATCTCGTATGCGGTGAGATGCCTGTAATGCAGGCCATTCCTGTATTGCTGATCACGCAGGTAGTATTCATTCTTTCCTTTTGGCAGGTAAGCTTCGGGAATGAAATTATAACCCAACGTTTCGATGGGGCTTTTCCGGATCTGATTCATAAACAAGAAAGCTAAGGGTGATCAATTTTATTCTACGGTCACGCTCTTGGCCAGGTTCCGTGGTTTGTCCACATCCAGGTCTTTGGCGATGCCAATATAGTAAGCCAGGAGTTGCAGTGGGATCACGCTCAGTATCGGAGCCATGATCTCATCTGCTTCAGGAACGGCTATCACATCATCGGCCATGGCGGTGATGGTGTCGTCCCCTTCGGTCACTATGGCAATCACTTTTCCTTTTCTTGCTTTGATCTCCTGGATATTGCTCACGATCTTTTCGTGGTAGCTGTCTTTGGTAGCCACAAATACCACGGGCAATGTTTCATCCACGAGGGCGATGGGGCCGTGCTTCATTTCTGCTGCAGGGTATCCTTCGGCGTGGATATAGGAGATCTCTTTCAGTTTAAGGGCACCTTCCAGTGCGATGGGGAAATTGTATCCGCGACCCAGGTAGAGGAAGTCTTTCGCGTCCTTGTTCTTCTCTGCCAGTTTCTTCACAGCATCGGCTGTTTGGAGGGTTGCTTTTACTTTTTCGGGGATATCGTGCAGTTCATTCAGCAGGTGAACGAAGCGTTGGGTGTCGATGGAACCTTTGGCATGCGCTACTTTCAGCGCGATCAGGGTAAGCACCACCAATTGTGCCGTGAAGGCCTTGGTGCTGGCTACGCCGATCTCCGGACCGGCATGCGTATAGGCGCCGGCGTTAGAGATACGGGCGATGGAAGATCCTACCACGTTCACTACGCCAAAGATCAGGGCGCCCTGCTCTTTCGCTTTTTCGATGGCTACCAGGGTATCGGCCGTTTCACCGCTCTGGGATACGGCGATGATCACATCACCCGGACGAACCACGGGATTGCGGTAACGGAACTCGGAAGCATACTCCACTTCAACGGGAATGCGACAGAGCTCTTCAAAGATGTATTCTGCCAGCAATCCCGCATGCCAGCTAGTGCCGCAGGCGATGATGATGATGCGGGAGGCATTCTTGATCTGATCGATATTGTTCTGAACACCAGCCATGGTGATGCTGGCATTGGCTGCATCCAACCTGCCGCGGAGACAATCGAAAATGGTATCGGGTTGCTCGAAGATCTCTTTCAGCATGAAATGATCATAACCGCCTTTTTCGATAGCGGCCAGTTCCATATCCAGTTTGGTCACATAAGGAGTGATCTTTTCGTTACCCAGATTTTTGAGGATCAGCTCATCGGGGCGGATGATAGCCAGTTCATAATCGTTCACGTATACCACTTCCTTGGTGTACTCGATGATGGGAGAGGCGTCGGAAGCGAGAAAATGCTCTCCTTTGCCGATGCCGATCACCAATGGGCTGCCTTTGCGGGCGGCGATCAGCGTATCAGGGTTATCCTGATCGATCAGCACGATCACGTAGGCGCCTACCACACGCTTGAGGGCGATGCGGACCGCTTCTTCCAAAGTACAGTTATTGTTCTGCTGAATGTCTTCGATGAATTTCAGCAGTACTTCCGTATCGGTATCGCTGATGAAATGGTATCCTTTTTTTATCAGTTCGTTTTTCAGTTGGCTATAGTTTTCGATGATCCCGTTATGGATCATAGCCAGTTTTCCATTTTCCGACTGATGGGGGTGAGCGTTACGATCGCTGGGCTCACCATGGGTTGCCCAACGCGTATGGCCGATACCGATATGCGCATGCACATCTTTACCAACCAGGCTGTCTTCCAGCTCCGCTACTTTTCCTTTCTTTTTGAACACTTTCAGTCCTGAATTGAGGAGGGCCACTCCAGAACTGTCGTACCCCCGGTATTCCAGGCGTTTCAGTCCTTTCAGGATAACAGGGTAAGCTTCCTTAGGTCCAACATAAGCAACAATGCCGCACATGTGTTGAAGAATTTTAATAGTGTGAATAGGTGCATGAAAAAAGGTCATACCAGCAACCCCTCCCGCCCTTTGACGTGGGATCGTTCTGGTATGACCTTTTTTTGTATTTTCTTAGAACAAACGATTGCGCAATTTATCAAAAAATTGTGCCAGACATCTTTCTTAAATTATTTTTTAAGGTGAGTCTCAAAGAGGCGGAAAATGCGCTTATACTCATCCGTCCAGCTACTGGGCTCAACAAATCCATGGTCTTCCACAGGGTATACGGCCAGTTCCCAATTATCTTTTCCCAGCTCGATCAGTTTTTGCGACAGTCTTACGATATCCTGGAAATGCACGTTCACATCCACCATGCCATGGCACATGAGCAGGTGGTCCTTCAGTCCTGATGCGAAATTGATCGGGGAGCTGCGATAGTAAGCGATGCTATCGGTGAAGGGCTCATTAAGGATATTGGACGTATAACCGTGATTGTAATGGGCCCAGTCGGTAACGGAGCGGAGGGCTGCGCCGGAATTGAATACGCCGGGCTGCGTGAACAGGGCCATCAAAGTGATGAAGCCGCCGTAGGAACCGCCATAGATGCCGATATTGGAAGCATTCACACCGTATTTGTCCACCAGGAGTTTTGCTCCGTCCACCTGGTCGGAAAGATCCTTACCACCCATGTACCGGTAGATGCCGGTGCGCCAGTCGCGGCCATAGCCAGCACTTCCGCGATAATCGATATCCAGCACAGTATAGCCATTATCGGCAAGCAGGTTATGGAACATATATTCCCTGAAATAACTGCTCCACCACTTATGGGCATTCTGCAGGTAGCCTGCGCCATGCACAAAGATCACGGCCGGCCTGGAGGGATGGGGATTGGCGGGTCGATATAGTCTTGCGTACACATTAGCGCCATCCCGGGCAGTGAAGGTGATCAGTTCCGGATCTCGCCAGTTGTAGGAAGCGAATTCCGATGATCTGGCCAGGTTGGTCACTTGCTGAGGCTTCGCCCCCGGTTTATTTTCCTGGATATACAATTCCCAGGGTTTGTTGCTATAGGAATACAGGTAGGCCAGCCATTTTTCATCAGGGGAGAGACTTACCTGGTTGGCGCCGGTGAGACTGGTCAGTTGTTCTGCCTTACCACCGGTAACGGGCAAGCGATAATAATGCTGCTCCCCGGGATGTACCTGGTTGGTGGTGATATAGAAAAATTTTTTGTCGCGGCTCAGTTCAACACCCTGCACTTCATAATTACCGCTGGTGAGTGCTTTCTTTTCTTTGGTCTGTACATCGAGTGTATAGAGATGCGAGTAGCCGGTGGCTTCTGACTGGAACCAGATGGTTTTGCCATCGATCCAGCCGGTATTGCCGCCGCCGAAACCCTGGATACCGGGGCCTGCGATCCAGGCCTCGTCATGCTGGCGGTCCAGTGGGGTAATATTGCCTGTGGCGCCATCCACCAGTATCAGCCACCTGTCTTTATTGTCCAGTGAACGGAGGTCCACCAGGGCATACTGACTGTTGGGGCTCCAGCTTGTGCCCTGGATACTCACGGGCCTGGCGACAGGTTGCTTGCTTTTTTGCGCATATACGGCAGGGTAATCCTTATAGAATTCGGGAATGTCTTTGATGCCGGGAAGGCTATCGGTCTTTATGGCGAAAACGGTATCGGCCTTGCTGTCGAAAATATACAGGTCGCTGGTACCGAAGGGGTAGCCCACCTTGGTGCGGCCATTGATATCTTCGGTGAAGCCGCTTTCGGTGATATAGTTGGGGATGTTGGTATTCTTTCCTGAATTATTGGGTTTGAATATCCGGTATATGATGAATCGCCCGTCCGCACTGATCTGTATGGCACTGGGGGATCTGTCTTCCGTATAAAGGGTTCGTAGTGATTTGACCTTCGGCCAGGCCTTCATCATGGAATCACTCAATTCTTTTTTCTCTTTTCTCGATTGCAGCACTTCGGAGTTGGCGATGGATTCCGTCATCAGCCATTTTTCCTGGATGGACTTTTCTGGTCCGCGGGCTCCAGGTTTGGGTGCGCTGCCCTGTTGAAAATTGGTGAGTTGGGCGAGGGTGCCTGTGTTGATATCCCAGGAGAAGAGGTTGAGGCCGCGGGAGAAAACGATACGGGTCTCGTTGAAGCCAAAGGCCGGAGAACTTTCCTGCTCGGCGGTTTCGGTGATGCGCCTGGTGTTGCCTGTTTTGAGGTCTGTGAGGTAGATATCCCCACGATTCGTATATACGTAGGCGGTATATTTTGAATTGTACCTGGTACTATTGTTTTCAGGAAGGTCTTTTCCCGCTTCCCAGCTTTGCTTTTGCGGTTTGAGTTGGGTAGGGCTGATGGTATAGAAAGAGTCGCTGACGGCGTTATCGGGGTTCCAAAGGAATCGAAAGGTCTTTGCGTCCGCACTCCAGGCGGGGCTGGAGGGGGAGCTGCCGATCCATTTGGGATCGCGCATGATCTTGTCCACCGTTAGTGGGGTAAGAGGAGTTTGTGCTTTTGCCGATACTGCCAATAGCAATAGCAGGAAAGCATAAGGATGTTTTCTCATGTAATAGTAAATTGGTTTAGCTACAACAAAATACCACTTAGTAGCATATACGCCATGGAAAAATATATGACCAGTCCGGTCACATCCACCAGCGTAGCAACGAAGGGAGCAGAGGAGGTGGCGGGGTCGGCGCCCAGCCTTTTGAGCAGTAATGGCAGCATGGACCCGGAAATGGTTCCCCAGAGCACCACGCCGATCAGTGCCATGCCCACGGTGAGGCCGATCTGTGTGCCGTGCTCTCCGTAGGTATGGAACATGGAATTCCAGAAAACGATACGGAAGAAGCCGATGATGCCGAGAACGGTGCCCAGCATGAGGCCGGAGAGGATCTCCCTCTTGAGTACCCTCCACCATTCTGCCACGGTGATCTCGCCCATGGCCATGGCCTGGATGATGAGGGTGGATGCCTGTGAGCCGCTATTGCCACCACTGGAAATGATGAGCGGTATGAAGAGGGCCAGCACAACGGCCTTTGCGATCTCGTCCTCGAAATATTTCATCACGGTGGCGGTGAGCATTTCTCCGAGGAAGAGCACTACCAGCCATACGATCCGTTTCTTGAAGAGCCTGCCAAGCGGCATTTCAAGATAAGGTTCGTCCAGGGCCTCGGTACCACCGATCTTTTGGATGTCTTCACTGAATTCTTCGTTGGCTACCCAGAGCACGTCGTCGATGGTGACGATGCCCAGCAGGATATTCTTATCGTCCACAACGGGGAGGGCCACGCGGTTATTCATCTTGAAGATCTGGTTGGCCACTTCCTGGTCGTCGTTCGCATTGAGGGTGATATACCGGTAATCGATGATATCGCCTACTTCTTTATCGGGGCTGGCGAGAATGATCTGCCTGATCTGGACGTCATCCACAAATTCTCCTTTCTCGTTCACGATATAGATCACATCGATGGTCTCACTATCCTTCCCTTCTTCCCTGATGAGGTTGAGTATCTCCTGGCAGGTCCAGTCCACCTGAACGGAAATATAATCCGGGGTCATCAGGCGGCCAACGGATCCTTCGGGGTATCCCAGGAGGGAGAGGGTGATCTTTCTTTCTTCGGGGTTGAGCAGTTTCACCAGTTCTTTCACCACTTTGCCGGGCAGTTCTTCGAAGAAGTCTGTACGGTCATCCGCGGGTAGCTCGTTGAGCAGTTCGGCTGTTTTGAAAGGCGGAAGCTCGCGGATGATGGTCTTCTGGTCATTGAGGTCGAGAATCTTGAATACGCTGGCGGCCCGGTGGATGCTCATGTTTGAGATCACCTGGCTTTCGTATTCGGGCAATTCATTGATGAGCTCCGCCACATC
>JAGIAP010000231.1 GCA_017744805.1 Chitinophagaceae bacterium
GGCAGGCGTTCCGGTGATCTCCACCAATGCCGGTGGTTTGCCCGAGATCAATATCGATGGTAAAACAGGCTTCCTCAGCAATGTGGGGGATGTGGAGAATATGAGCAAACAGGCGATCGGGTTATTGTCCAATCCTGAAATGCTGAAGCAATTCAAGGCTAACGCCTTTGCACATGCGCAACATTTTGACATCGACAGGGTGGTACCGATGTATGAAGAGCTGTACAACAGGTTCCTGAACTGATATGAATTTCTCATAAAAAAATCCCGTTACGGTGGAACCTGCAACGGGATTTTTTTATGAGTGAGTTGATGGATTATTTTCTTCTGAGCCAGAACTCTGGATTCTGGTTTGCTTTTTCAAGCGTGATAATGAATTCTACTTCTCCATTGCCATCGTCATTACTACCCGCTTTTCCGATCACTTGTCCCATGCTGACCTTCTGTCCTTTGGATACGCTAATAGAAGCCAGATTGCTGTAAACAGTGAAATACTTACCGTGTTGAACCATCACTGCCCAATTGCCTTCAATGTCGAAAACGGTGGTCACTTCGCCATCATAGACAGCTTTAACAGCCGCTCCGGTATTGGTTTCAAGTGTGATGCCCGGGTTATTGCCACGGATAGGTGTTCCTTCGATCGTATAGGTGCCGTAGTGTAGTTTTACAGATCCTTTGTCTACAGGCCATGGGAGCTTCCCTTTCTGTTTTTCGAAACCACCGGACAAGGCAAGACCTTCTGGCGTAGATTCAAATACGCTTTCCGTTCTGGCCGGCTGCTTCACGGGCTCGGGGGCCGGTGTTGCTTTGGTAACCTCCGGTTGTTTGGCTGGTTGAGTGGAAGTGGCTGGCTTGTCAGCCTCCTGTTGTTTAGCAGCGGCTGCCAGACGGGCTTTCTCTTTCTCACGTTCACGTTCCAGTTCTTTCTGTCTTTCCAGTCGGGCCTTTTCTTCGCGGGCTGCTTTTTCACGGGCAGCAGCGGCAGCCGCCTTGATCTCCTTATCGATCGCAGCGCGAATGGCCACTTTCAGTTTCTGGTCTGCACGGGCCTTCATCTCGATCTCTTTGGAGATCTCACGTTCGCGTTCTTTTATCTTGCTGAGGAATTCGTCCTTTTCCTTTCTTTCATCTACCAATACCCTCTTTTCCTTCTCTGCTTCTTTCAGCACATCATCCTTTTGTTTGCGGGATGCTTTGAGGTTATCATTCTTCTCGGTCAACTGGGCCTGAGTGTTCTTGATAGTGTTGGCCTGGTTTTCACGATACTGGCGGTAAGATTTGAGGTATTCGATACGCTTGAGGGCGTCACTGAAGCTATTGGCGGAAAAAATGAAATTCAGGAATTCGTAGTTACTGCGGTTCTTGTAGGCGTATACGATGCTTTTCCTGTAATGTTCCTTGAGGGTATCCAGCTCTTTGTTCAGCCGTCCGATCTCATTGTAATTCTGGCTGATATTGCTTTGGATGGCATCGATCTGATCATTGATATTGCCGATGGCCTGTTCGCGGAGGCGTAATTTCTTCTGAACAAGCGCCAACTGACCCAGGCTTGCCTTCTTATTCTTCTTGGTATCATTCAGCGTACTTCGCAGGTCATCGATCTCCCGTTGGATCTCGGCCTGTTTTTTCTTGAGCTCGTCGCTGCTTTGTTGTGCTTTCGCTCCGAAGGCACAAAGGAATACCAATGAAAAGGCAACCAGGATTCTTTGCATATCGATCGGATTTATTGATTAATGTGATGCAGAGAGTAACGAATTACTGACGCTTAAAATTTCGTGGAATGTTAAAAGGAAAGGTTAAATCCAAATTAAAATCCACTTGTTTGAATTGAAGGCCGATATCAAGCTTGGTTTTCTCCACTACAGTGATATTCCTGGTAGTGGGAAAAAGCAGGCCGTTCTTGTTCTCGTATCCTCCGTATGTGATATTGCAGGTACGGTTCCTCAGGCCATCCGCATCATCCAGTTTACTATGGAGCAGGCGGTAGTCGTCGGTGGTAACGGTAAGCAGGTGCTTGAATACCTCGGAGATGCTGAACAGGGATATGGTCTTGTCGTCCTTTCTGTAAGATACGATATTACTGTCGAGGAACACGGGATTGCCGATCAGCAATGCCTGTAGCTCCTTGAACGAGAAGGGTATTTTGGCCAATTCCTGCAAGTAGGAAACAGAGCGGAACTGTACCGTTTTCTCCATTTTGTTGATAAGCTTTACACTGTCCGGGGTGATCATCAGGCGCATCACATCTATCCCCAGCAGGGCGGACACATTCACCCAGATGACGCTATCCTTTTTGATACGGATATTGGCTGTGAAGTCGGGCTTCTTACCATCGGCCCCGGTAAAATCCACTTTCACTTTGGCGGAGAAAGTATTGAAGTCGATGCGGTTCTTCTCGATGGACTGGTAGATCTCCTGAATGAACTTCACGGAGTCTGCCTTTGCGTCCACTACGGGTATTATGACAGTAGTATCTTTTTTGCTGATAGCAGTCTGGATCCGCTTAGTGGACCTGCAACTGCCGAGTGATCCGGCTAGTACTACAATAACCAATGATCCAATAAAATATTTCATCAGAACCGAAATTAATTATGATTTGCCGGTATGTCCGAATCCGCCTTCCGCGCGTTGGGTGGAAGAGATACTCACAACGGATTCCCACTGTACTTTCGTATAAGACGCCACTACCATTTGAGCAATGCGGTCTGCATGCTGAATAGTTTGCGGTTCCTGGGAAAGGTTGATCAGGATCACTTTGATCTCACCCCTGTAATCGGAGTCGATGGTACCGGGTGTATTGAGGCAGGTGAGCCCCTGTTTGATGGCCAGTCCGCTTCTGGGGCGCACCTGTGCTTCATAGCCTTCGGGAAGCTCGATGAACAAACCAGTTGGTATCAAAGTGCGTTCCAGGGGTTGTAATACAACGGGGGCTTCCAGGTTGGCGCGCAGATCGAGGCCTGCTGCACCAGGCGTGCCATATTCAGGCAATGGGTTGGAAGATTGATTAATGATCTTTACGTTGATAAGTGACATTCGCAAATATACTATGCTTTGGTCAACAACACGTTTGCGTAGGCCACCAATCCTTCTTCGCGGCCCACAAATCCCATCGTTTCGGTAGTGGTGGCTTTTACGGATACATCGTCCACACTAATTTTCAGGATGCCTGCTATCACTTCCCGCATCTGTGTGGAGTAAGGCTTGATCTTGGGAGCTTCAAGGCAGATGGAAGCATCTACATTCACGATGGCATAACCGCGCTCCGTGATCAGTTCAAAGCAGCGGGCCAGCAGGATCTTGCTGTCGATATCCTTGTAAGCAGGATCGTTGTTGGGGAAATGCATGCCGATATCCCCGAGTGCCAGTGCACCCAGCATGGCATCGCAGATCGCATGCAGCAATACATCCGCATCGCTGTGGCCCAATGCCCCTTTGTGATGGGGAATCTTTACCCCACCGATCCACAAGTCCCTACCCTCTGTCAACTGATGAAAATCGATTCCGAATCCGATCCTGTACATATCATTTGGTTTGTATAAAAAAGAAGCGTCCTGAACATGTCAGGACGCTTCAAATATATTCGATTTTTTGCTCTTACTCTTTATCGAGGTCAAACACCAGTCCAAAGCGAAGTGTGTTGGAGAGCGGATTCCTGTTCACACCACTTCCTGAAGGTACCAGGTAAGAGAAGTTCAGTCCGAATACATTGTATTTGAGACCGAGACCGAGTGTGAAATATTTACGGTTGCCCTTTTGTTTGTTCTCGTAGAAATAACCAGCGCGAACAAAAAACTGATCGTTGTATCCGTACTCTGCACCCACTGAGAACTGGAATTCTTTCAGCTCTTCACTGAATCCGCCATCAGCATCGCCGAAGGAGCTGAACCAGCTACCCACCACGCTCTTGTCGCGATAGCTTGCCAGCGCAATGGAGTCCTTCACAAATTTGTCAGGATCATTGGATGGCGCGGGTTTGGGAGGAGTGGGCACCAGCAGCTTGTTGATGTCCAAACCAAAAGTGATCTTATTGGTTTCATCCACAGCAGCAGTATAAGTGGCGCCCAGGCCGAGGTTGGCAGGGATATAATCCTTTTGTTTGGCGTCGTTGGTATAACCGATCTTGGTACCGAGGTTGGTAAGGGCTGCACCGAAGTTGAAGCCCTGTCCGGCATCATTGACACCATTGTAGAAGAAGCTCAGATCGCCGGCAACGGCATGACCTGTTTTATAGGTAGTGCCATCCACTTCCTGACCGGCTGCCAGGTTGGAGTTGATATAACGAAGGGCGATACCCAAACCGATCTTGTCTGATAACTTACGGCTATAACCGAAGTCTACACCAAATTCACGGGGACGGCCTTCACCGAGGTCGGTTCCGCTGAAGTTGGTGAACTGGATATTACCAAGGCTGAAATAACGAACGGACGCAGATAATGCCTGCAGTTCGTCCAGCTTTACATAACCGGTAGCCGTCAGCAGGTACACATCATTCAGGCCCAGATCCTTCAGCCATGGAGTGTAAGTAAGACTGATACCGTAATCATGTTTTGTAAAAGGAGTTTTAGCGAGGTTCCAGAAGGCCGAGCTGGCATCTGGTGTGGTAGCCAATCCCAGATCCCCCATACCTCCCGCTCTTGCATCAGGGGAGATCCGTAAAAAAGGAACAGCAGAAGTAACCACACTGGGTCGGTCATATTCTGTATCCTGTGCCTGAGCCTGAATAGCTCCAACTCCCGTAAGCAGAGATAATAAAGCAGCCAGTTTGAAAGTCTTTCGTTTCATAACGTAATAATCTGTTTTAAAGGTCTGTTTGTTTAATACTGCCTTCAACAATGCTAATTGCAGTCTTCTTATTTTTTCAGGATCGGGATCTGTATAGCTTGGTAAGAAGCCATTGCTGATGCAATAAAAGATACTAATGTCGGAGTAGAAGTTTTCTCAAATAAGGAATGCTTTAGAATTCTGATAAAACGGGGCGAAAATACATGATTTTCAGAAAACGAAAAATCAATACATATTACAATATATACAATTTTTCTAATTTATGAGCCATTTTCCCATCTGAAGTCCGTACCTGCAAACTATAGATATATACCCCTCTTCCGATCTTACTGCCGTACTCATCACGTCCGTCCCAATTCACTTCACTCGAACGGTTCCCGGTAGAAAATATTGTACGTTTCAGTGTTTTTACCAGCTTTCCTGATACGGTATATACCTGAACAGTAACCGATAATTCCTCACCGGGCCGGTTATGGTTGAACCAGAAGCTGGTATTGGTTGTGAACGGATTCGGGTAGTTCAAAACATGCTCCAGGCGCAGGTCCTGATCGTTCACCACCCTGAATTCGAGGACGGTCTCACTGGAGTTGTTCACGGCATCCCAGGCTTTGATGACCAGTGAATGCGCTCCGGGCGTCATTTCAGGCAGTTGGAACCTGACCAGCCCCCGCTTGTAATTGTCGGTTTCGCTCTCGTAGAACTGGTTGAGCACATAGGTGGATCTTTGATCATTGTCAAGTATCGCCACCAGGTCGTGCCCGATACCTGTTCCCATGATATTGATGCCGGAAGAATCCGCCAGCTTCACCAGCAATATGGGTCGCGCATTGCTGATGCTTCCATTCACGAATTTCTCATCGTTGAGCCAGGCGCGGATATTGGGCCCTTCCTTATCACCTGTACCCGTACCCGAACCACCCACTATGAAATTCCGGAACGCCCCGCTGGCATCTGTAATGCCATTTTCTGCATAGAAGCTGATCTTCCCATTACCAAACTGATAGTTGATATCCCTGGGAACCACAAAGCTGAAACTGAACTGGCCATTGGTCACTTTTGCCTTGCCCTTGAAGAGCATATTCTGCTGGGTGAGGAAAGAAGTGGGCGGGCTTCCGGGATCGTTACCCAGGGTCTGGCGGGGCTGTGGCTTATCGAATATGATAGGATATACGGAACCGTTATAATCATTCAGGGAAAGCCCCGCCGCATCTGTCAGCCGGCCGCCGATAGTATATTCAGACAGGGCTTTGAGCGTATCGGGGGTGGCGCCTACCGGCCTTCCATTCACTTCTGTCACGGTCACTTTGTGCTGCGGAAAAGAGAGCCGGAGGGCAGGATCTCCCAGGAGGGTGAACTTCCTGTTGTTGATCACATCCGTATTGTTGGTATAGGTCAGGTTCTTGGCCTGTTTAACGGCATCCCCCAACCGAAGCCAGCTACCATCAGCTTGTTGCTGAAGGGCGGTAGCCAGGTAGTTCTGGTTCATGATTCGATTACTAAAGCTCTGCACCAGCCTGGTGGTGGTCATCAGGGCGATGGCCCCTGTTTTTTCCCGCATCAGCAGGTCCTCACCCAGCGAGCTCACCAGCGGATTATCGAAGGGGCCGAAATCACAGGTGCCCGTGATGAACAGGGGCAGCTTGTCTGCATTGTTGAAACTGTTGACCATATTCTGATCCAGGATGGCCTCTTCGGCCAGCCTGGTATTGCTGCCATGCCCGGTATAGTTCCAGATCAGGTTACCACTGAACATTTTGGCGCTGATGGCCTGGTTCACGGCCGGATAGCGGGCCCCGGCAGCATCACTTTCCTGGGGATATGCGTCGAGATAGATCTTATCCGTATTGAAAACGGGATTGGTGGATTGAACGGTTTGCGTGATCACTTCAGCGTCCTGCAGGTGCAGGTTGCCATCCTCATCATCGGCCACAAAGGTGAGCTCATTCCTCCAAGGTCCCAGCGCTTTCGGTGAGGCATATGCGATCATTTTATCGATATACCTGCTGGCCTCCTGTTCATTGGAAGCCGGTATCCGGCCGATGCCGATATCGAGGAGATGTACACCTGTTTGGGAGATATCGTCCCCATCGTCCAGAAACCCAAAGAAATCGTCTGAAGTATAGGTACCAAGCGGCTCCAGCGATACGCTGCTTTCCCAGGCCGGAACGAGATTGGTATTGTTGCTGATCCTGTTCTTGTAATCGAAGGAAGCGGCTCCCAACATCAGCAGGTAAGCGGGTCTTTTGGATGGTTCCCCGTTGGAGCGGTCGTAATACATTTTCAGAAGATCGCGGATGGCAACCGGGTCAGGAATGCCGGAAGAGAATTCAGCAAATACCTGTGGGGTAGTGATGATGCGGCTGCTGATCCCATCCCTTTGCTGATGAAGATCGGCGATCCTTTGTGCCTGCGTCATCAACGAAGGATCTGTAATGATGATCATGTTCACCGGGGCCGCTCCATGAAGATCCTGGTTGGGCACTCTTCCTGCCGCTATGGGGGTAAGGGCGCCGTTGGGCCTGAACACGGCATATTCTCTCAACTGGTGGCAGGAATTTATGAAACGAATATCGCTTCCACTAACGGTACTGTTCATGCGAACTGGTTGCCTGGGATCGGTCACATCCCATACCTGGCAGCTAGCGTCAGCCTGCCCGATGAAGAACTCGCCGGTATTGCCGGGGCTCACAGAGGCCCAGTCGCGGAACAGCAATTGCCCCTTTCCCTGCAAACTGAGGGAGGCCGTTCCATGGATCTCGAACCAGTCGAGCCAGCCCTGTGCGTTGGCGCTGCCCGGGGTGTAGCCGGCACTGATGGCCAGGGAGGGCCCGGAAGGAAAAAAATTGCCGGTTGCCTCAACGGTCTGGGCAAAAAGATCGTATGGTCCTGTAGGCACTGCCGGCATATTCATGTTGAGAATGGAATTGCCGTTGAGGGTAAAATTGAAATTACTGCCGTTCCCAAAGGAGCGGGAGATGCATTTGGCCCTGAAAATGGCGGAGGTAGCCAGGAGGTCTGGCAGGTCCGCATTGAAATTATGGCGGAGGGATTTGCCCGGAACGTCGGCAAAATCGTAACCGTACCAGTCTTTTCCGCTGCTGAGCAGGTTCATGGAGTCCAGCTCATAGAAATATCTTTCGGAATAGGTCCGGATGGTAGTGTTGGCCGCTCCGGCGGCAGGCTGGCCGGGAATGCTCAAAGAAGTTCCTCCCACCGTGAGGAAATAGAAGGATTGCTCGCTGTAAAGGTTCTTTACATGTCTGAAAGAGCGGCTATTGGCATCGGGGACCCAGTGGTGGGGACCGGGTGCGTAGAAGAGCAGGTAATCATTGTTATTCAATACCCCATCGCCTCCATCCTCCACCCAGAGGGCGTTCTCGACCAGGTCATCGGGACGGGCGGCCCCGGGGTTTTCAGGTAGCATGGCCCCTGTGTACCCATAGAGGCGGACCGACCTGGAAGCCAGTCCCTGAATATTCAGGCCCAGTGTTTGCAGGAAGGGAATATCCAGTTTGTATACGCCGGCGGTGGGGATAGCGATCCTGAACCAGTTGCCTGCGGCGAGCACGGAATGAGGGGCATAACTGCGCTGCCCCAGTAGCAGGGGGGACTGGATAAGCAGTAGTAAAACGCTCAGCAGGAATGTGAAGCAACGGCACATCTGATCAAAAATAGATCGAAAGTGCCTATATTCGCAATCGCAGGTTACTGTTCCATAAAAAATTGTTACCCTGTTAATAAAAACCTGCCTGAGCGGTAAAAAACTTTGCTTTTTTTATACAGAAAGTGTACAATTTTTGCATCGCATCTGCGTTTAACTCAATTGAACCAAAAGGCATAAAGCTATCTAAAATGAACTTGAAAAACCTATTCATCCTGGTATCCTGCGCCGCTGCTGTTGCCAGTTGTAAGAATGAAGCCAAGAAATCGGGCAAATCCGATGTAACTGGCTGGAATTACAACGACAAGAACATGGGTGGTTATCAGGTATCCCGCGAGAAAGAACAACACACCGGCCCCGGCCTCGTGTTTGTTCAGGGTGGTACCTTCATGATGGGAGCTACCGAGGAAGATGTAATGAGCGACTGGAACAACGTACCCGCACGTAAAACCGTGAACTCATTTTATATCGACCGTACCGAGGTAGCCAATATCCACTACCGCGAGTACCTTTACTGGCTCAATAATACGTTTGATGCAGATGAGTACCAGGCAGTTCGCCAGGGCGCTCTTCCTGATACACTGGTATGGCGCAGTGAGCTGGCTTACAACGAGCCATTGGTTGAATATTATTTCCGCCACCCTGCTTACAACTACTATCCTGTGGTAGGTGTAACCT
>JAGIAP010000232.1 GCA_017744805.1 Chitinophagaceae bacterium
ATCTCCTTCATTAAATAAAGATCCAATTTTTTTTTGGAAATTGATACAGTACCTTTGAAACGTAAGCGAAGAAGCTCAATAGCATAACCACAGCCCCATCCAACCAATCCACCGCCCAATATCCCTACAAAAGCGCCGGTTCGTTTCAGCAGCCGGATTTATTATACCCGAGAATGCGATAGAATTGGGAGACGCGCGCCGTCCAGGTATTCTCACCAGCCACAGCCATTCTTTTTTGAATGAGGTCGGTATTATTCTCAGCGATGGCTTTATCGATCAGTTGCAGGAAGTCTTCATGGGTCTCTGCGATATACGCCACATCCTTAAATCCAAAGATATCTTCGGAAAAGTGAGTGGCGATTACGGGTTTACCGGCAGCGAGGTACTCATTGATCTTGAGTGGATAGATGCTTTTGGTGAGTGTGTTCTTGCGGAAAGGGATGATCACGCAGTCGAAGTACTGAAGGAAGGCGGGCAGTTCCGTGATCTTGCGCGGACCGGCAAAAACGACGTTGGGTAATTTGTCGAGGCCAAATTCCTGGTGTTCGGTGCCCTGGATGGGACCAACGAAGAAGAGGATCTTGTCGGAATGGTATTCGGCGATCTTTTTAAGCAGTTCGAAGTCGGAGCGGTATTCGATGCTGCCGGTGTAACCGATGATCTTTTTATGGGGATCTAGCGACTGCATCGCTTCCGGCTTGGGAAGTGTTTCGGTGACGGCCGTCTTGAAAATATCGATATCGGCGGCATTGGGATGGAAGAAAACGTTCTTGTTGAAAGGTGATTTCAACCGGGTGAGCTCGCGCGATGTGCAGAGTGTATAATCGAAATTGGTAATGATCTTCTCTTCCAGCCTGGTGCCATGACGATGGGAATAAGGCACCTGCGAAATATCATCCATCGATTGATACACTGATACAGCGGTGAGTGCTTTGATATCGTCCGGAAGTTGCTGAACAAAGTAGGGATCGAAGAAATTCAGGTAGATGAAATCCTTCAGTTGATAGTCTTTGATCAGTTGGCGGATGGTGCGTAGCACTATCTTATTGTTCAGGGCCGCCATGCGATCGTAGAGACCGCCGGGTGGCAGGAAATTGATAGGCCAGGTGAGCCTGGTGGTGACCACCGTGAGGTTTTCAGGAAGGGAAGCTGGATTGCTGTAGATATTCTTTCCTTTCAGCAAAGCCGTTTTTCGTTTCCTGATCTGCTCCGTATCCTTCAACTGGTAATAATCCTTCCAACTGAAGGGGTGATCGATATAGAAAACGCGACTGTTACGCGCAAACTCTTTGGCAAGCGATAAGGCAGGAGAGGAAATTTCGGAATCCCATCTGCTGAGGCTGAAACAAATGATATCGCGTTGCCGGTCCATATCAGGTGATGATATTTAATTGATGAAGACAACGCTTCAGGCTCTGCTCCCATTGGGGGATACTGAGCTGAAAGGTAGTCTGTATCTTGTTTGTATTGAGTAAAGAGAATGCTGGTCTTTTGGCTGGTGTAGGATATTGTGAAGTGGGGATGGGATTCACTTCACAAGGGCTTTGGCTGAGATCGCGGATGGCGACGGCAAAATCGTACCAACTGATCCTTCCCTGGTTGCTGTAATGGTAGATGCCGGGCGTCCATGCAGCCTTATCGATGATATGGATGATGGCAGCGGCGAGATCGGCAGCATAAGTGGGCGCACCGATCTGATCGTTCACCACACTGATGGAAGGTCGCTCTTTCATCAGGCGCAGCATCGTTTTAACGAAGTTGTTACCAAACTCGGAATATACCCAGGCAGTGCGGATGATGATGCTTTGGGGATCATTGTTTCGCGTCAGCTCCTCTCCTTTTTGTTTGGTAAGGCCATACACGCTGATGGGATCAGTGGGTTGGTCTTCCGTGTAAGGAGTGGCCGAGCTACCATTGAACACATAGTCGGTTGAAACATGGATGAACCTGGCGCCATGTTTATTACAGGCTGCGGCCAGTACACCCGCGCCGGTAGCATTGATCAGCATGGCAGTATCCTGGTCGGATTCCGCTTTGTCTACGGCTGTATAGGCCGCAGCGTTGATCACGTATGCCGGTTGGTGTTGCGCAAACCAGGCATCTACAGCGGCTTCGTCCTGAATGGGCAGATCATCCCTGTCGGTAGCAACTACATCATACATGGGTAACCGGCGAAGCAGTACCTGCAATTCGTTGCCCAGTTGTCCGTGAGCGCCTGTGATCAGGATGAGGGGCTTAGCCATACAGTAGTTATGAATGGAATTCGAAATTGTTTTTGCAATCGGCGAAGGAAGGGTTCAGCAGGTCTTTGGGTGATACGATCACTTTGTCTGCCGGGATCTTCCAGTCGATATTCAGTTGGGCATCATTGTATACGATGCCGCCTTCTGCGTCTTTATTGTAAAAAGAATCGCATTTGTAAAGTACGTCCGCTGTTTCGCTGAGAACGGAAAATCCGTGTGCGAATCCGGCGGGGATATACAATTGTTTCTTGTTCTCCGCGGAGAGCTCGATGGAAAACATTTTGCCGTATGTGGGAGATCCCTTGCGAAGATCCACCGCAACATCGAGTATAGTTCCTGTGAGCGCACGGACCAGTTTGGCCTGCCCATGCGGGGCCAGTTGGTAATGCAGCCCTCGGATCACTCCGTATTTGGAATGGGACTGATTGTCCTGAACAAAGGGACCGATCTCCCTGTCTTCAAATACCCTGTCGTTATAGGATTCGAAGAAATAACCACGAGCATCTTCAAATACGGCGGGTTCAAAAATGATCAATCCGGGAAATTCAGTATCGATGAAAGGCATCTTGTCGGTTGTTTGTTGGTTAAGATGGTGGAGACGAGCGAGGGCCCTCTACTTTTTATATTGCTCCTCGTAATAGTGTTGGTAATCCCCGGAGGTTACATGCTTTACCCATTCTTCATTGGCCAGGTACCAGTCCACTGTTTTCTCCAACCCTTCTTCAAACTGGAGGGAGGGTTTCCAGCCCAGTTCCGTATTCAGTTTGGTGGCATCGATGGCATAGCGGTGATCGTGGCCCGGGCGGTCTTTCACGTAGGTGATCAGTTTGGCGGATTCGCCGGCAGGGCGATTGAGCTTTCTGTCCATCACGCTACAGAGCAGGTTCACGATATCTATATTCTTCCATTCGTTGAATCCACCTACATTATAGCTTTCACCATTCACCCCTTTGTGGAAAATAGTATCGATGGCTGTGGCATGGTCTTCTACAAAGAGCCAGTCGCGCACATTCTCACCCTTACCATATACCGGCAATGGTTTGTTGTTCACGATATTGTTGATCATGAGTGGGATCAACTTCTCGGGGAAGTGATTGGAGCCGTAGTTGTTGGAGCAGTTGCTCATCACAATGGGAAGACCATAGGTATGATGATAAGCGCTCACGAAATGATCGGAAGCCGCTTTGGAAGCGGAATAGGGAGAGCGCGGATCATAAGGGGTGGTTTCGGTGAAGAAACCAGTCTCGCCCAAAGAACCGTATACTTCGTCTGTGGATACATGGTAGAAGCGTTTGCCTTCCATGCTGGTCTTGTTCCAATGGTTCTTAGCTACATTGAGGAGGTTGACCGTGCCCAGCACATTGGTGCGTACAAATGCCAGGGGATCTTTGATGGAACGGTCTACATGGCTTTCGGCGGCGAGATGGATCACACCGTCGAAATCATACTTTTCAAAAAGGGCAGCGATGGCGGGCTCGTCCAGGATATCCGCTTTCTCGAACACATAATTCTCTTTGGATTCGATGTCGCGCAGATTTTCCAGGTTGCCTGCATAGGTGAGGGCATCCAGGTTCACGATGAGATAGTGCGGATACTTGTTCACGAAAAGGCGCACCACATGTGAGCCGATAAAACCGGCGCCGCCGGTGATCATGATCTTTTTTGAATAGTTGGCCATTATAAACTCCAGTATTTTCTGCTGGTTATTTTGTTCTTTAAAATGCCTTTGAGATCAGCTACCAATGCATGTGGCCTGGTGATGGAGGCAAAATCCTCATCTTTCAGGTCAACATATGGAGCGTGAGGAACAGTAACGATGACGGCATCATAGTCATCAGACACTTTCCTGGTCAGGTGCAGTCCATATTCCTCATGCACTTCATCAGTTTCTGCAAAAGGATCTTCCACATCTACCTGGAAATTGAAGGCCAGCAATTCCTTCACCGTGTCAATGATCTTTGAGTTACGTATATCGCTTACATTTTCTTTGAAGGTTACGCCTTTCACCAGCACCTTGGGCTCATTGGAGTTCTTCAGTACATGGGTGATGATCTTCCTGGCTACATACTTGGCCATATCATCATTGATGAAACGGCTGGCGGTGATCACTTTGCTTTCATAGCCCAGTGAAGCCGCTTTGTAAGTAAGATAGTACGGGTCAACCCCGATACAGTGACCGCCTACCAGGCCCGGGTGGAATTTCAGGAAATTCCATTTGGTGCCGGCAGCTTCGATCACTTCAAAAGTGTTGATGCCCATACGATCGAAGATCAGGCTCAGTTCATTCATCAGCGCAATGTTGAGATCGCGCTGTGTATTTTCAACGATCTTGGATGCTTCTGCTACCTTGATGGAAGAAGCGCGGTGAACACCTGCATCCACCACCAGTTCATAGATCTTCGCGATCTCTTCCAGTGATTCCGCATCGCATCCAGACACTACTTTCACCACGGTTTTGAGTGTATTCTTTTTATCACCCGGATTGATCCTTTCGGGTGAGTAACCGAGTTTGAAATCTGTTCCCATCTTCAATCCGCTCAATTGTTCCAGGATGGGCAGGCAATCCTCTTCAGTACAGCCCGGATAGGTGGTGGACTCGAATACCACATAGTCTCCTTTCTTCAACACTTTACCTACTGTACCGGAAGCGCTTACCAGTGGTTTCAGATCGGGTACATTGTATTTATCAACGGGTGTTGGTACAGCCACGATATATACATTGGCCGTTCTCAGCACATCGAGATCATCTGTGAAAGTGATATCGCAGCCATCGAATTTTTCTTTCTCCACTTCTTTGCTGGGATCGATGCTGTTCCGCATCATCTCAATTCGTCTGCTATTGATATCGAAACCGATCACCGGTATTTTTTTCGCAAACTCCAATGCAATGGGTAATCCTACATATCCTAAACCTACTACTGCCAGCCTTGCTTTCTTATCGATCAAATTTTGGTACATGGTCAACTAATATTGAATTGTAAATAAATAAAGGGGATATTGATGCCTGATTTATCTACGAAGCGGATTTGGGGATTTATTAAAAGCAGCAAAAGGAACCTGTTGGTTCCTATTTGATGCTATTGAATTCTTTTGGTTGCTTGTACCACTCTTCTGAGGGCAGGGATTTGAAGTAGTCGTAAGTGATCTTCAATCCTTCTGACCTGCTTACTTTAGGGCTCCATCCGAGTACTTCCTTTGCGCGGGTGATATCCGGCTGTCTCTGCTTGGGATCATCCACGGGAAGTGGCTTGTACACTATTTTCTGGTTGGTGGCCGTGAGCTTGATGATCTCTTCCGCAAATTCTTTGAGGGAGATCTCGTCCGGGTTACCCACGTTCACCGGCTGTGCGTAATCGCTCATCAGCAGTCGGTAGATACCTTCCACCAGGTCATCAACAAAGCAGAAGCTGCGAGTTTGTGATCCGTCGCCGAACACGGTGAGGTCCTCACCGCGGAGGGCCTGGCCGATAAAGGCAGGCAGTGCGCGACCATCGTTGAGGCGCATACGCGGGCCATAGGTGTTGAAGATGCGGATGATCCTGGTTTCCACGCCATGGAAATTATGATAGGCCATGGTCATGGCTTCCTGGAAACGTTTGGCTTCGTCGTATACACCACGGGGGCCTACAGGATTCACATTTCCCCAGTATTCTTCGGTTTGGGGATGCACCAGCGGATCACCGTAGATCTCAGAAGTGGAGGCTACGAGGATACGCGCTTTTTTCGCTTTGGCAAGACCAAGACAGTTATGCGTACCGAGGGAGCCCACTTTCAGGGTTTGAATGGGGATCTTCAGGTAATCGATCGGACTGGCCGGAGATGCAAAGTGAAGGATATAATGCAGTTCACCCGGAACATGGATGAACTTGGAAACATCGTGATGATAGAATTCAAACTGCTCCAGTTTGAAGAGGTGCTCGATATTACGGAGGTCTCCTGTGATCAGGTTATCCATTCCAATCACATGAAATCCTTCCTTAATGAATCGGTCGCAGAGATGAGAACCGAGAAACCCTGCTGCACCGGTGATGAGTACACGCTTTTTTGCCATACTTGATTATTTGAGGGTGCCGTTGGAAGGGACTGCTGTAGCCCTGCCCACGCTTTCGTAGAAAAAACCTAATTCTTTCACTGCATTGCCTTCGAAGAGGTTGCGGCCATCGAAGATCACTTTGTTCTTCAGGGCTGTTACGATCTTCAGGAAGTTGGGGGTGCGGAACTCATTCCACTCGGTGGCAATGATCAGCGCATCCGCTCCTTCCAGGCAATCATATTGACTTTCTGCATATTCGATCTTATTGCCCACCAAAGCTTTCACATTGTTCATTGCTTCGGGGTCGAATACGCTGACGGAGGCTCCTTCTTTCAGCAGCTCATCGATCATATATAAGGCTGGCGCCTCGCGGATATCGTCCGTATTGGGTTTGAAGGCCAGGCCCCAGATGGCGAATTTCTTTCCTTTCAGGTCGTTCTTGAAGTATTTCCTGATCTTGGGCATGAGGTGCAGTTTCTGGCGTTCGTTCACATCCATCACGGCGTTCAATATGCGGAAATCGTATTCAACTTCAGTGGAGGATTTCACCAGGGCTTGTACGTCTTTGGGGAAGCAGCTACCGCCGTACCCGATACCTGGGAATAGGAAGCGTTTTCCGATACGGTCGTCGCTGCCGATTCCACGGCGCACCATATCCACATCGGCTCCCAGTCTTTCGCAGAGCTGGGCGATCTCGTTCATGAAAGAGATCTTGGTGGCAAGGAAGGAGTTGGCGGCGTATTTGGTGAGCTCGGCAGAGCGGACATCCATATAGATAACGGGGTTACCTGAACGTACGAATGGCGCATACAGATCACCCATCAGTTTGCGGGCCCTTTCTGTACCGGCGCCGATCACCACGCGGTCTGGCTTCATGAAATCGTCCACAGCCACGCCTTCGCGGAGAAATTCGGGGTTGGATACCACATCGAATTCGCCTTTGAAGTTTTTGGCTACGGCAGCATGTACTTTTTCAGCAGTGCCTACGGGTACGGTGCTTTTATCTACAATTACTTTATAGTCTTTGAGGATCTTGCCCAGCTCTTCCGCCACGCCCAATACATATTTGAGGTCGGCAGAACCATCTTCTCCGGGAGGAGTGGGCAGCGCCAGGAAAATGATCTCGGCATCTTTGATACCATCCTGAAGGGAGGTAGTGAAGCGGAGACGCTCTTCTTTGAGGTTACGGAGAAAAAGTTTTTCGAGGCCGGGCTCGTAAATGGTGATCTGTCCGTTAGACAGCTTGTCAACTTTTCCTTTGTCGATATCTACGCAGGTTACATCATTGCCAGTTTCGGCAAAACAAGTACCGGTAACCAAACCTACGTATCCGGTACCAACAACAGCGATTTTCATTTTGAATGGTTTTTTAGGGTGCCTGGTTTCACAAAGGCATACAGGCGGATCATACCATGACAAATACAACTGCAATGCGTTGCATTGATGGACAATCGATCTTAAAAAACCTGAACTACTTCATTCAACCCGGAGCTTACCCTTTATTAATAAACTCCAAAACTTTGTTGGTGATCAAACTGAGTTGTTCGTCATCCAATTCGGTATGCATAGGCAGCGAGATCACCCGTTCTGTGAGCCAGTCGGTTACTTTAAGATCGAAAGCTGCGCCGCCAAAGGCGTCAAACATTTTCTGACGATGGGCGGGTACTGGATAATAAACCATGGAAGGGATCCCGTTCTCAGCTAAAAAGGTATTCAGCCCGTCGCGGTCAACGCCTTCCAGTACAAGGGTATATTGGTGGAAAACATGCTTGCTGAACGGGGAACGGTAAGGGGTCTTGATCTTAGGATGGTTGGCAAATGCCTTATCATAATAATCAGCCGCTTTTCGGCGGGCCGCCGCATATTCATCCAGGTGAGGCAGCTTGCAATTGAGCACCGCAGCCTGGATAGAGTCCAAACGGCTGTTACATCCCACGATATCGTGGTAGTACCGCTTGCTCTGCCCGTGATTGGCAATCATTTTTAACCGGGTAGCTAACGCGTCGTCATTGGTGAATATTGCACCACCATCTCCATAACAGCCCAGATTTTTGGACGGGAAGAAGGAGGTTGTGCCGATCGTTCCAATGGTGCCGGCTTTTTTGGTGCTTCCATCCTTAAAGGTATAGTCGCTCCCGATTGCCTGTGCGGTATCTTCAATTACAAAGAGATTATGACGTTTTGCGATGTCCATGATGGCTTCCATATCGGCGGACTGCCCGAACATATGAACGGGAACGATCGCTTTTGTTTTAGGCGTGATGGCCTTTTCAACAGCAGCGGGATCCACACAGAAGCTCTTCGCATCCACTTCCACGAATACCGGCTGCAATCGGAGCAGGGCAATTACTTCCGTGGTGGCTACATAGGTGAAGGAGGGCGTGATCACTTCATCGCCAGGCTGAAGGTCCAGCGCCATCATGGCGATCTGTAACGCATCAGTACCATTGGCGCAGGGGATCACATGCTTAGCGCCCATGTATGCGGTCAGGTTGGTGGCAAAATCAGCAACTGCTTTACCATTGATGAAGGAGGCATTATCGATCACTTCATGGATAGCCGAATCAACTTCCGTTTTGATCTTTGCATATTGCGCCTTCAAATCAACCATTTGTATCGTCCGCATACTGTCTTTTTTCATTTTTAAACGGGCACAAACCTAGTACAAAAAAACGGATTCAACAATCCCATTAAGCGGGTAAAATAGAATAGGTTGTGAACATCCTGACCAGTTACCCTTACATTTGTTCATATTTTATTGCCCGTGCACCTGTTTTTCTACAATATTTTCTGTTGGTTATATCGCTCTGGTATCCGTCTGGCCGCCCTCTGGAACCC
>JAGIAP010000233.1 GCA_017744805.1 Chitinophagaceae bacterium
GGTAGAGGTAAACATCTACAAAGGTTAGACTGGAGAAAGCCAGGGTCAATGACTGGGTAATGGCAGTTTCATTGATGAGGTCCGCACTCAGCCAGTAATAGCTGGTCCGGCTTTGAGGCCGGAGTGAATCGATGGGTTGGAACGAAAAGGATCGCTGGAAAATATTGGTGGTATCGGATTGCCTGCCGGGGTCTTCCCATATTTTCAAATAAGGATGGAGAAGAATATGGGTCCCGTTCAACTGAGGTTGCCGGATATGCAGGGTATCCGCATGGGCTGCCGTGGCAAACAGCAACAGTATGCAGCAGCATATCAGGTTCAGAGGACGGAGGATCGGGGTCATGCTCACAAAGATGCATTATTTACCATCATCATGTGAATAAAACTGAGCGCAAATCAGAACCCCGGGGTCTATTTTTCCGGTAGGTGAAGCGATTACTTTTGTGGTAGAATATTTGTTTCAAGATTTACATAGGAACCACACGATCAGGTATGGTTAGTAGTCCTCGTTCCCGGGGACTTTCCCTTTTTACAGCTCTTCCTCATCACCGGAGGCGTATACAACATGGCTGTACACAAACAGTTCTTACATTTTTTCGATTCCAGGATATTGAAGTTCACGCAGCTTCGGCAGCCTTCCCAGAAAGCAGCGTCCCGGGTGATCTCATTGAAAGTGACTGGCTCAAAACCCAGCCTGGCATTCATTTTCATGATGGCCAGGCCCGTGGTGATACTGAATATCCGGGCATCGGGGTATAATTGGCGGCCCAGTTCAAAGATGAGGGCCTTGATCCCTGCGGCCACACCGGAGCCACGGAAAGCAGGTGAAACGATCAATCCGGAATTGGAAACAAATTCTCCATTGCTCCAGACTTCGATATAGGAGAAACCTGCCCACTCCCCTGTTTCAGATATGGCAATAACGGCCTTTCCTTCGCGCATTTTTTGAATGATACAGGATGCAGGTCTTTGGGATATACCTGATCCGCGCTCGATAGCGGATCTTTCTGTTTCTGCTGAAATGGCTTCCGCATACTGCTCATCCTGTTGGCCGGCAATTCTAACAATGACTCCTTCGGGGTCCATGATTGGATATTTTAAATGAACGGATCAACAACCTGAAGCTGACACCTGCTCCACATACACATTGTACAGGGAGGCAGGTATCATCGATTCCACCATCCTCAGTTCATGCCTGTCTTTGGGCATGAATAAACTGAATGAATACACGAAGCAGTTCTCTATCAGCATCCTTACCAGGCTATCGCCTTCCCTGTACAGTTTTTCTGCCAGGGAAAAACAGCGTTTGGCGAGGTTCATATCATGATTGTCAACGGCATTTCGTGTGTAATCTGTAAATGAGCTCATCGCTACATAAATTTCCAGTGAAGCCCTTGTAGGGATACAGGTGTTTTCCAGACCGGGAATGGATTCCTTCAATAATACCGGCACTTCGTAACGGGTGATCATAATAGTAAGTTATGCGGAGTATATGCCAAAAAGCGGACCTGGGGAAAAGCAGGAATTGTAAAAAGGCTGGAATAAAGCAGGGACGGGCATTTTCATGGCTATACTGAGAAGTCCCGCCCTGCTGAAGTATGTCAATTTGAAAAGAAGGTTTTCATTTTGAAAGGTCAGTCCGCCCGCAGACCATCTACCGGGTCTTTGGATGCAGCCGCCCATGTATGGGGAATGATGGTCAATAACCCAATCCCCAGCAAAAAGCAAAAACAAGTTATCACATTGAATGCACCAAAGCCCACTCTCTCCGGGAAATTGAAGAGAAACATGCTCCCGAGGATATATCCAACCGGCATCGCAATCAATCCCGATAACAACAGTAGTTTCATGAATCCGGATGACAGTATCCTGATCAGTTGTTCCCGTTCAGCACCGATGATCTTCCTGATGGTGATCTCTTTCCTCCTGCTTTCGATAGTATGCACCACCACGCCCAGAAGGCCGAGGGTGGCGATCACGATAGCTATGAAACTCAGGTAGGCAAGCAGTGAAATAGTGGCGCTCTGCGAGTATCTTTTGCGTTGCTCTTCGTCAAGCCAACTGAAGCGGAAGGGCTGTCCTTTGGCACCTGCCTGTTTCCACACGGCTTCCAGTCTTGCTTCCATTTGCTTCCTGTCTGCCTGCGGATCGATAGTAGCGAATATCGTAGATGCCAATGATGGCTGAAACCTGATTGCCATTGGTGTAATAGCCCTGCCGGTACCTTCCATGTGCACATCTTTGATCAACCCGATTACTGTGAGCCGAAGGCTATCGTTCACATGTAAGAGTTGCCCTATTGCATCCCCGGTATTTTGAAATCCCATGGCCCTGGCAGCCTGCTGGTTGATGATAATGGAATGTTCCGGGGATGAATTGCCTGTGGCGTTGAAATTATTTCCCGAGAGTAGCCGGAGCTGCATCATCGGAAGGAAATGCTCGTCCGAAAAAATATATTTAAGCTGGAAAGATGATTGCCGGTTTCCCAGCCAGGCACTGCCCGTTTGACCATGGAATACATTGCCGGGATCAGCCGAGCTAACTGCCATTTCCCGGATCCCGCTCACTGCATTGAGCTCCTTTTGCAGCACCCCGCTATTGGCCCCGTTGATGGATAGGGCCACAATGTCTTTCGTTCTGAATCCTGCATCCAGTTTGGACAGATAATTGAACTGCCGGTAAAAAGTGGACAGGAAAATGATCATTACCAGTGACAAGCTGTATTGAAAAACGATCAGTGTTTTCTGAAGGCCTGCCCTACCCATTATCTTCATGGAGGCGAAATTTCGCAATACCTTCAAGGGAGTAAATGCACTGAGTATCCAGGCAGGAGAAGCGCCTGCCAGCAGTCCTGTGAACAGCGCAAACGCCAATGAATAGCTGATGATAGCCGGATTGTAATGAAAAGTAGAGGGGATGAATTCATATCCGTCATTGAAAGGTGCATACCGTATCACAAAGCTCAACACGATCCAGGCAAAGAGCAACGAGATCAGGCTCAGTAGAATTGCCTCTGCAATGCATTGGAGGAATACATGTAGCCTGCTGGCTCCGATGATCTTCCGGATCCCGATCTCCCTGGCCCGTTTCAAAGCCCTGGCAATGGTAAGATTGGTGTAATTGAAACAAGCAGCTATCAATATCAAAAGAGTAATGCCGCATTCAGTCATGATCTTGGCCCAGGAAGGGCCCCCTCCCAATTCATTGGCCAGTTCAATTTTTGAAGGAGTGATCTCATTGAAAGGCTGCAAATGGAATGAAACTTTCATGCCTGATTGCTGTCTGTTCAATTGATCGGCAGTACTGTTCAGGTATTGCTGAAGGGATGCGGCGCTGTTTTCGTTCCGGAGCAACACATAATTATAACCGGCCTGAAAGGCAAACCAGTTAGACAATTCCACGGGGTTTGAAGCCGTGAGACTGCTGATGCTGGCATAAGCGTCGAAGTTGATATGCGTTTTGCCCGGTGGTGATTTCAATACTGCAGTGACCGTGAATGATTGGCCATTCTCAAGACTGATCAGTTTTCCCAGCGGATCCTCCTGGCCAAAGAATTTCTCTGCCGTAGCCTGCGATAATACGATGGAATTCGGTTGTACAAGAGCGGTATTGATATTGCCTGCCATTGGCCGAAAGCCGAAAAGGGTAAAAAAGGAAGGATCGGTATAGGCTGCATCGAGATCAAATTCTTTTCCCTGCGTGGTGATGCGGCCGTGGATTGCCGGATAGATATTGACCGCAGTGACAACATCGTTATTGTTTTCCAACAGTCCGGCATGGAGCGGCACAGGAGTACTGGCCATTTTCCAATGCTCCCCTCCGGGACTGGATGTTTCAGTGGTAATGCGATAAATAAGGTTTGACCGGGGATGGAATTGATCCCAGGAAAGATCGTCCTGCATCCTGATCATGATCATCAAGCCCAGTGTCATGGCTAATCCCAGCCCGAAAATATGTATGAAGGAACTGAATTTATTCCGGGTGATGGTAATGTAGGCAGTTCTGAGATAGCTCTTGAACATAGATCGGTTTTGCTGGAAGCAATGAGGCCAATGGAATGCCAAAAATCCAAACGATTCAGTTGCAATAAACTAAACTTTAGAGAATTAATAGTACTGTCCGGTTTCAATACACCAGGTATCCGTTTTCATGGCAGCGATATTTGTTTGAAAAATACCGGTAAACCAGTAGTGTAATTTTTAAAACCTGCGCATCTTATCCTGAGGGCCTGGTAAAGTATAATAAAAGGTGGGTTTGGTCGTTAGTGGTCGAGATAAAAAAAATTTGCCATTTTTATGAGCATCATTATTTTATCCTATATTTAGACCCAGAAAACCGAACCCTTGAAGAAAAAATTAAGCCAGCCCAGCTTAACCCAAAACCTTAGTAAATGATAAAAACTTCACTCGCTTAGCGCTCAGTACTACCCACACTGAGTTTTTCCCACCTGTTATACATCCCTGTGTCAGAAGAGATCCGGCGTTAATTCGGGATCTTACCAGGTGCATACAAATTCCATAGCAAATGACGGACAACGCCGAAATCCACAAAAGTCAGGCGGAGGGTGCTGAAAATCCTGAAGAGTAAGCATTAAGCATTAACCCCAAACCAAATCTTGCATGAAACGAGTAAAGAACGCATCATTAGTGATGTTATCTGCTTTGTGCATTGTATTGCTCACGGCCGCAATTCCTGCCAGCAATCCCGAACCCGTTAAACCAGAAAACCTTCAGAGTGCTATGGCAGCCTTGAAGGTAGCCTCTGCTGATGGCAATCTTTCTTACAAAGAACTGAAGGCCATCGCTACTGAAGCTAAAGGTGCAAAACTGACTTTTAAAGAAAGAGTTGGCCTGAAACTTTTTGGCAAAAAGATCGCTTCCAAAACATTGGCTCCTATGGCTGGCGCCAATGCAGCCGGAAAATCACAACTGATTGCCCTGATCCTCTGCTTCTTCCTGGGCGGTCTGGGTATCCACAGGTTCTACCTGGGTTACACATGGCAGGGCGTTGTGCAACTGCTGACCCTTGGTGGCTGCGGTATCTGGGCTCTGATCGATTTCATCCGTATCATCATCGGAGACCTGCAACCGAAGAACGAAGATTACGAAACTACTTTGTAATCCGGTTGTGCAATGAGGGTGTGTCATCCGGATACACCCTCTTGTTTTTTTGAATGGAGTAATCCCTCAACATGAAATTCCGTTATTATTTTACCCTCTTCAAACTGGCCATCATTGTGCTGGTGCCCATTGCCTTGCTGATCTTACCGGCAGATTTCTTCGATCATGGTCAAACCGTTTGCGCCAGTCAGATCTTTTTCGGCATCGAATGTCCTGCATGCGGCCTTACACGCGGATGTATGCACCTGATCCACTTTGAGCCAGAGGAAGCCTTCGCTTACAATATGTGGTCCTTTGTTGCCTTGCCCGCCATCGCCATCTACTGGCTGGTATGGGGCATCAAAGAATTCAAACGCTTCATGAAGATGCGCCGCCAGATGCAGGCTACCCCAGAAGTGTAGGATACTGCCGGTTTCTCCTTATTTTTAAGCAATGAGAGGGACCGTTATCCTGCATCTGTTCTCTGTATGGCTGCTTTTGCTGGCTGCGACTCCCCTGTTTGCACAGCCATTCAATTTCCGTCATCTAACTACCGCTCAGGGCCTGCTCAGCGACCAGCGCATCAATCTCACCGAAGACAAGACCGGTCGTATCTGGATCGCTTCCGATGAAGGCGTGAATGTTTTCGACGGCCAGGAGCTCACCAGTTACAGCTACCCCGATAATTCAGGCTTACAACATAATAATGTCACGGCCATTTTCTGCGATAGCCGCGGCCAGATCTGGATCAGCCACAATATGGGCATCCAGGTATTGAAAGCAGGTGAACAACGGTTCTCCGCTATCGCTACTCCCCTTTCCATCAATAATGAAGGGCTTTTCTTTGGAGAGACCAGGGAGGGCCTGTTGATCGTTTCCAGGAGTGGTTGTTTTCTCATAGATAGCAACTACCGTTGCCGGATAGCCGATGGATTATGGGCACTGGTACAGCAATTCCGGGTGCCCACCTGTATGGAGCATCTCAAAGGCGATGAATGGCTCTGGGGCTGCGGGGATAGTCTGCGGGTGGTGAATACGGCAACACAACAGGTTAGCCGGTCGTACAATTTCCCGAACGCCTGGGCGCTCTGTCCTGTGAATGAAGACCAGTGGATAGCAGGCAGTTTTTCCCGTCCCGATCTGGCCTTGCTCCGGCTCAGCACCGGCGCACTGGAGCTCATCAATCATTGGCCTACGAACGACAAACAACCGATCGGCGGCTATGCCGGCGCTATCAGGCGCATCGATACCCACCGCTTTGCGATGGCCAGCCGGTATTTCGGCGTATACCTCATCGATACAAAAAATAAAACTGCCCGGCACCTGGTCCATGATGCGGGGAATGCAGCCAGTATCCTTACCGATTATTGCAGAAGTCTTTTTATTTCGCAAGACGGCACATTGTTCGTTCATAGCCGCGGCCTGAGTTATACGCCCCTGCAGGATTCCAGGCTCAAAGCCGTTTCACAACTGACGGATATGGATGGATCCCGGTACAGTGCCGTAGTGAATTGTTTTCTGCAAGATGGAAATCAAAATTTGTGGATCGGCACCAATGCCGGACTTTTTCACCAGGATAAGAATGGCGAACCCGGCCATATGATCCGGTTCTTCTTGAAAGAAGATGGGGCAGCCCACGCTAAGACCATCCGGCATATCGCGATGGACGCCAAACAAAGGATCTGGGCAGGAACATTCGGCGCAGGATTAGGCAGACTTGAGAACAACAGGTTCATTCCCGCTTTTGAAAGGCATGCCCCCTCCGCTCCCAGTCCTTTCCCGTCGGATATCTATGCCATCATTCCCAACAAAAAGGAGTTCCTGCTTTGTTCCAATAATGGATTTACCTCTTTCGACCCACTCAGTGGAAAAGGAGGATCATTTACAGATCATCCTGTATTGAATTCCATCGCAACGCATCGCACTTATTATGCTTTGATCGATTCACGCGGTAACTGGTGGCTGGCACAACGTGAGGGACTTTTCCATTTCAACACCACCACACAGGTGCTCACAACGGTACCGGTACCGGGCCAGCAGGGAGATCAAAGCATTCAAACCGTGGCGGAAGACAGTGCAGGAAATGTATATGCAGGAGGGTTTACAGGTCTGTATATCTATCCTGGCGGGCATTTCAGGGATCCGCTCATTATCCGCAAACGAGATGGATTGAGTAGCAGCAATATTACCGGACTGATCTGCGATCGAAAAGGCGATATGTGGATCATCGGGAACCGGGGACTGGCAAAATATCATCCTTCATCCAGAACATTGCAGAGCTTCGATGAGAATGATGGATTGCTGGCAGGGAATCATAAATTCTCTTCCTATTATTTATCGCCTGACGGAACAATTTATATCGGCTCGGAAGACGGATACAATTATTTCCACCCGGACTCCCTAGGTGAACGATCCCCGCCTTTGAAAGTATATATCACGGAATTGAATTTGCAAGATACACTGATCAATACGCTGGGCCTGGACCATCTCTCATTGCCCTGGCATCAGAATAACCTGCAGTTCTCCTACCTGGCCATCGATCACAAAACGGGCCCTTATTTACAGTACAGGTACCGGCTGGCGGGCCTCGATAGCAGTTTTGTGTATGCCGGCCGGCAGAGGACTGTACGCTATACCAACCTGAGGGCGGGCGATTACACTTTTACAGTAGAAGTGTCTGCAAATGGAAAGGACTGGTTTGCTGCAACACCTTTAGAGGTACATATTGCCATCGCATGCTGGAAAACGACCTGGTTTCGCATAATGATCATAGTGACATTATTGGCCCTTGCCTATGCCTGGTACCATTACAGGATCAGGCAGGTGCGAAAGCAGGCGCAACATGAGATCAGACTGAATGATCTCGAGAATAGTGCACTGCGTGCACAAATGAACCCTCATTTCGTTTTCAATTGTTTGAATACGATCAATGCTTTTGTGAGCCGGAATGAAAAAGCCCTGGCCAATCAGTACATCAGCAGGTTTAGCCGGTTGATCAGGATGATACTCGATCATTCGAGGCAACGAAAGATCTCTTTGGAGGAAGAACTGGAAGCCCTGGAATTGTATTTACAGATAGAGCAAGTGAGGTTTGAAGGACGATTCTCCTATTCCATTTCTGTTGATCCGGCTATCGATACGGGTAATACGGCGATTCCCGGTTTGCTGATCCAGCCTTTTGCGGAGAATGCGATCGTGCACGGCATATTATCGGTTAAGCGGCCGGGAGAGTTGTTGGTCAATATCTCTAAGGAGAATGATTTGATATTGATCGTTGTGCAGGATAATGGTGTGGGCAGAAAAGAATCTGCGGCATCAAGATCCGACCATGCGCAAAAATCGCATGGAACGGATATCACCTGGAAAAGAGTGGCCTTGTTCAATAAGGAGCATCGAAGGGAATATGGGCCGAAAGTGATCGATCTTGTTGATGAAAATGGTGATGCATATGGCACGAGGGTGGAGATCAGATTGGTGAATGAGCAGCTATTGTAATTACACTACAACAATATTTTTTTCAATCCGCTATTTGAATACTAAATTATTTAGTATTTTACACTCCCTTATAATTACCCTTCTCAATTCCTACCCGTAGTCCTCAAAAGATTACTAACCTTAAATGATGCCTTATGAAAAAAGAACTGATTGCAGAGCTATTGCAACAATTCGAAAATGCCTGTTACATCATCAATGATGTAGAATGTTGGAGCGCCCGGGAATTGCAAACTATCCTGGGCTATAGTCGTTGGGAGAATTTCGCCCATGCTATAGAGAAAGCCAAAAAGTCCTGCGAAACCTCCGGGGAAAAGGTGTCGGACCATTTTCGTGATATCACGAAAATGGTGGGTCTGGGCAGTGGTTCCCAAAGAGAAATTGACGACATCGCCCTTACCCGGTATGCCTGCTATCTGATTGCCCAAAACGGAGATCCTGCTAAACCTTCCATTGCCTTTGCGCAAACTTATTTTGCCGTACAAACCCGTAAACAAG
>JAGIAP010000234.1 GCA_017744805.1 Chitinophagaceae bacterium
GTATTGCTGCTTCTCAAATATGAAGGCAATTATACTACCGATTGCTCTTGCGATGGAAGTACCCAGATCTATATCCGTGAGGTATTGGCACAAAGCGTAGACCGGTTCCAGGATAAAGAAACTGCCTGGGGGCAGGAAGGCGTAGAAAAATTTATTGCCATATCTCAAAAGGCAGGCAGCTTTCATACATTCCAGGAGACCTGCCAGTGTTGCTATTCATTCTATGTGGCCTGCGAGAACCAGCGATTGACATTTGGCTGTAACTACGATACAGTCAGGAAGCGCGATGAAGCCATCGATAAAATTTACAATAAATACAAAAAACTGGATGAGGATCAGCCCTTCTCTGTAGATTATGTAAATGAACGCTACGAGCTAAAAGACAAGGAGGGTAAAGCTTTTGCGATCCTGCATTTGCAGGAGCCTGCTGAAAATAAGCGGAAAGAAACCGCCTATGAGGCGATACATTTTTGCCGTTGGTCTGATCTGATCCTTGCCATTGATACAGATGAAAACTATAAATCGGTAAAGCAAGGCACGGTCTACTACCTGGCTGATGATAATGATGGCATCCTGGCCAGCCCTGTAGATCAGAATATGAGTGTAGAGCAATGGAAAGCGGCACTTCGGATGGTTTCAGGGTTCTATCAATCCATGATCCGGGCTGAATACGATGCTAATGGGAACCCAATCCGTTTTTGCATCGAGCTGGACAAGCCCGGGAAGGATCCCAAAAACCTCTATGAACAACCTGCTGCCTTACGAAGGCTAAGGTACGAGCCCACGGATGAGGACGATACCTGTAGTACAGTACAGATTGGTTGTTGCTTTACAGTTAAACAAGATGAAAAAAATTACAGGAATGGCGCAGCCATGGCTGCCAGGGAAGCGCTCGAATACCTGCTGCGGGTATTGGGCATGCTGAAGAACCATTTGTATTACCAGCGTGTGTTCGATTGTGTTTGTGAAGGATACCGGATCCAGTTGCATGGAAGGCATACCCTGATGCCACAGCCGGTTTGTTTGAGTGGCACCAAGCCCTGGATCGGGATCCCCGAGGAGAACCGGATGGTTGCGTATAATCCTAACTGTTATAGTAGCCCGGAACAGGCCTGCGAAGCGGTGGCCAGGGCTAAAGCGCTGATCAATAGTGAAGGCCTCCATCTGGTGGAGCATATCCTGCTTCGCCCACGCTGTGCACCGGTGAACAATACAGTTGACTGCGGTTGCCATCTTCTTCCCAATGATGAAGGTTGGAACGATTGCAAATTCCCTTACTGGAAAACGGGAAATGAAAATGATCCCTGCGATCAACAATTACCGGTTTGTTTTGAACCGGGCACAGATCCTTATTCGTTTATCGCAACAGTGATCATGCCTGCCTGGCCGGAAAGGTTCCGTAAGCAGGAAAACAAGGCCATGCTGGAAATGATGTTGCAGCGCGAAGCGCCGGCACATGTAATGCTCCGGGTACTTTGGCTTACGCCTCACGATTTTTGTTGTATCGAACAGGCATACAAAGCCTGGAACCGCTGGCTCACACAGGATGGTCACTGCTATGATGCCAATGCTGCCTGCAAGCTGATCGATCTATTGTTCAACCAACCACTGGATTGCCTACAGGACCTGCAGGTATGTGAGCCATGCACAACCGGCACCTCTACAAAAAGCATATGCGATGAACCTGCGCCTGCGCATGAAAGAAAAATGAAGTGCAAGGACAGATCAGCCATGTATGAAGCCATCAATTCTCTGTTCAACTGGAAAACAGGACAAGCAAATAATTATGAGTTTTTCGACTGTGAGGGAGAATACCGGAGGACGCTGGAGGTCAAAAAGAAAACAGCAGATCATATAAGGCCGGAAAGCAAGCGGGCAAAGGAATTGAAAGAAGAAAAAGAAAAACTGACGACCCGATCCAGAGCGGAAAGTACAACACCTGTTGAAAAGAAAATAGCTTCGGAAGATGCCGGTGCCGCAAAAACTTCCATCGATACCAGAAAGAAAGCGGGTATGATCAATGCCCGGCATAGCGCCCGGCAAAAAGTCCTGAACGATCTGCTGGCCACTACAGGGAATAATCCCGTTATTAAAGAGGCCACCCGTTTCCTGGCCAAAAGAACGCCTGCGCCTGCGGAATTCAATGCGCTCATCCAAAAGATCTTCGCCAACTCAATACCCAAAGGCAAAAAGAAAAAATCCGAAGCCAAATGGTCGGACGAAGTGGCTACAGAAGTAACGCTTCATTTCCTCGATACCCAGGCATTCGAATTGAAAGACCTCTCCCAGGTAGCGGAGGCTAAGCCTTCTTTTGAGCAAATGAAAAAATCAGGGATAGACCTGGCTGATCTATTTAAGAAATGGAATGCGGCCATTGCTGAGCTTGAACCTGCGCTCAAAACAAATACCGTGAAAAAACTAATGCAGTGAGTATGGGCCATGTGATCAAAAAGCAAGTATTGGATATCGGGGTGCGGCAATCGGAAGCCTTCCAGGTGCAGCATGAGCTCTCCCATTGGTACTGGAATCATCTCCGCCCATTGCTGGAACGGGCTTTTGATGAACTGGCGCCTTCGGACGAAGTAATACAGATCGACAAGCTCGAGATCGATTTAGGTCATATCAACCCTTCCAGTTTCCTGGATCCCCACTGGACGGCAGCCCTGGAGCAGACCCTGGTGGAAGAATTGAAAAAAGCGATACGTGATCAGTCTACTGCCGGCAACCCCATATCCAAACAAAGCCCGGTATTGCAGGCAGCCTGGCAATGGTTGTACTATATCGAATATGGCTTGTTGCCATGGAATCTTGGAACCATCCCTGCTGGTTGGCTAAGCAAAGTATTGGAAGCATTGGCCACCGATATCATTTGTATCGGAGACCTGAGAAAACTGATCTTGAGTAAAAGATCCGCTTTACAAAGGATCATCCATCAATATGATGATGCCTTCATCACTTCGATCCTGAAAGTACTTACAGCCAGGCAACAACCGGAACTGCAGCTTGTAATAAATGAAATACAGCAATTGTCTCAAATAGGACGGCCCGCACCTGCAAAAATTTTCTCTCCATCCCTTTTTCGTGAACAATGCCTGTTTGTGTTGATAACGGATGCAACCCGGTACGGCCATCGGTTCGAGATAGATAAATCCCTGGTAACGCTGTGCAGAGCTGTTGTAAAAGGGAAGGCAATCAAACAAACAGACCTTGAATCCTTGTCTGCAAGTATCCCTTTGCTGAAACCCGCCCTGGAAGCGATGTTGAGAACATCATCCACTATCGATGATAAACTGTTTGCAGTGAACGGGACCACCGGCAAGCCAGATCTCCCGGTTGACCCATTGGAAGAACCTGCTTTGCAGGATGAGGGCAAAGGAGACAGCGGCCACGATAGTTTGTACACCGGGATGGCCGGATTGGTACTGTTACACCCTTTTCTGAACATATTGTTCTCACAACTGAATTGGGTGGAGCATGGTGCATTCAGGAACAAGGCCTGCCAACAACAGGCCATCGGACTACTGCACTTCATGGCCACCGGCCAGACTACCGCGCCCGAATACACCCTGGTAATGGCGAAGCTTCTTTGCGGATATCCTTTGAAAGAACCGATTCAAATGGATTTTGATTTTTCTGAAGATGAGCTGGAGGAAGCCCGCCACTTGCTAAACGTAGTGATCAGTAAATGGGAAGTGTTGAAACGTACATCCATCGAGGGTTTGCGTGAAGGGTTCCTTCAACGTATGGGAAAACTGACGGAAAGTGAGCCCGGCTTTTTGTTACAAGTGGAGAATGGAAGCATCGATATACTACTCGATCAATTGCCCTGGGGCATCAGTATGATCAAACTACCCTGGATGAAACACTTACTCCGGGTAGATTGGCGATAAAAAAGAAGACGGTGAAATATGAAGTTCTCTTCATTCTATACTACGGCCAATAACGCCAATTCGCTCTCTCCTTTTGCCAAAGAAGGAGGGGAACATTTTTTTTATCAGCAGGATCGTAGTAGCGACCAAAGTGAAGTAGCGGAAGAAGAACGTCCTTTTTCAAATGGAAAAACAAATGCGCCCTGGACCGGATCTGACGCTTATGAACAAGACATGACTCCTGAAGAGGATATGGTAACAGGCAATGAGAAAAACTCTTCAACAAATGGATTGGCAAAGGAGCATGAAGAGCCGGATTTAGGAGCCCAGCCAATGATGGAGAGCTTTCCTTCGCTGGTTAAAAAGGATCACATAACAGAACTTGATCGGACAGCAGCAAATAGCTCTAATTCACTAAATCTCATTACCGGGTTGCAAAGCCCATCGTTGACAACGGGCGCTGGCTTGGCTGGGAAAGAAGTCACGCCGATCTCCGGTTCAACAGATAAAACAGGGGCAGATCTTTTTGATCTTAAGCTCCAGGCCCCTGGTGATCTGACAGGAAAAACCAACGCTTTAGGAAAAGTAGCAGCATCCACTCCTGCATTGCCCGGAGGAAAAGAGATAGAAAAGCAGGTTGCCGGAGTCGACAGATCAACGAAGAGCATTGAAGCTGGAAACGATACAGACAAAACAGAGCCCACAGCAACGGCAAGTCCCTCGTCCGAAGGAGCTACAACCGATGACGGAACAAAGTCTCCCGGATCGGAACCAACATCCCAGGCAGCCGATCAACCAACTACCAGCGAAGCAGATCCTGGATCTTCTGACGGCATAGACACTAATTGGGAACCTGGCCAGGAAAATGATCAAATGGATCGCATCAATGCCGGCCGCGAAGTGGATTTCAAGCCGACTATCCAGGGGCAGGCCGCCATCATTGAATCGGACTCCGATATTACGCAACAAGAGATCATGCAGCTTGCCAGTGAGCGCCGGGCGCAGGTGTCGGGACTTTTTGCTGGTTCGGAGGCCAATGTTACGGCCAGTATCGAAGGCAATGCATTGATGGTGCAGGAGCTGATCCTGAATCAGCAGGCAGCCGTCATGTCTGTAGCCGTAGATGCCATCTCGAATATTCAAACATTGATCGCCGGTGCTACCGCCAATGCGCAAGCGCTGGTTCAAACATATCAGGCTGCCATCGGCAGCGTAGTGGCAAATGCCACTCAAACGGTTCAGGAGGGTATCACAGGGGTTGCATCAGAGATCACGGGGTTGATCAACTCCGTGAATCTTCCTGATCTGCCCGGACTTCAAACAGCCAGGTCCATTGTAGTAGGATTGATCAATAATGGTGCAGCCGCTGTCAACACCACACTTACGGGTATGATCAGCATGATCGGGTCCATGCTGCAATTCGGGCTGGGATTGTTGAATGGGTTCATCGGATTGTTCGGGCAATTGATGGGCCAGGCATTTACATTGGTATCGAATGGCATCATGACGATGCTCAACCTGCTGATCAGTTCCTTCAATACTATCATGAGCATCGTGATCAGCAGTCTACAGAATCTTCTTCATGCCATCATTCTTCCCCTCCTTTCTCAAATTGAAGGATTGGTACTGAGGCAGATCGACAAAACAGAACAGGAACACCTGCAGCAAGTGGTCTCCAACCGGGACAAACATTTGGAAATGCTTGCCAATATCCTGGACCCCGAGGGCTCATCGGCAGGCGCTGCCGGTGCCGGAGGAGCTGGCAGTGGCGCAGATCCGGGCTGGACCATCGAAAAGATCGGACTTTCAGCCGTGAACAATAACCAAAGCCTGAAAAACAATTTCACCAAAGTGGTGGATCTCATTTTTGGGAATATCGTAGCCGATATCACCACTGCCCTTACCAGGGTGATAACGGAGATCAATATCCGTGTAAACCAGTTCATTGCCGCCCTGATCGCGATGGTGACCCAGGTAGTACAATTGATCTACTCATTGCTTGCCGTTATTATTCAGTTCCTGACAATGATCATCACGGAATTGATGAATGCGTTGAATGGTTTGCTGAGCTTTATCACCAATGCAGTGTCCAACCCGGTTTCAGCCGCTATCAGCGCTGCCCGCAATGTGTTGGACCGGGTAAGGTCCGCCATCTCCAATATCGTGAACAATTTCCTGAATGGGATCGGGCTTGGCTCATCGCCATCGGTGAGCCCGCCAGTGGTTGCTCCATCCTACCTGGGCCCGGCACCTGCATTTGCCGGAGGTCCCATCATCATTATCGGGGGCAAAGTGATCATCATCATAGGAACTGCCTTTGTAATAATATCCACTACCGTTGCCATCATCATACTGGTTGTGTTGGTGATCATCCTGCTGATCCTGCTATACCTTCTTTATAAATGGCTGACCAAACCTGTACCACCGCCTCCTCCACCACCACCTCCTCCTCCGCGGGGTAATGAATACAGTCCGGGTACACCGCTCGTACAAGAGCACGCCATCCCGCGCAGGCAAAGGGATATCCAGGTTTCGAAGGGCGAAAAGATGCTTTTCGGATTTGTGGGGAACGATACGGACAAGGTACGACCGATCGGTACACCTGCCTGGACCGATATTCCGGGACAAGGTCCTTTCGAAATTGAATGGGAGATCACTGGGGACGCAGATCTTTTTAGTCAGGATAGCGGCATCAAGGGATTTACCGATCCATCCAGGAGCAGTATCAACCTGGAAGTTTTCGTCAATAATGCATGGACGGGTACGCCCCTGTCCATCACTGCTACCTTCCGCGACAATGCGCTGCCTGCTGCGCCTCCGGATATCGGAACAACAAAAGACCCCAGCGATTTTATAGTTGAATGGACCCTGAAGCCCCGTACCAATCCCTGCCCTCAGAACCTGGACCGCGTGGCCGGAGCGGACGGATCAACCTGGGTGAAGGCCCCCGCCCTCTACACCTACCAGGGTATGCCGCACCTGGGACCTCCGGGAACCCCGAGTTATGAAGGACAAACACTGCTTGAATCCTTCACCACACCTACGGCCCTCAACTTCACCATGGATGATCTGAAACCGGCATGGAAAGCGGCCAATCCCACGTTGAATACACCCGATAAAGTGGCAGCCTATCTCTGGAACTCAGGATTCAACTCAACATTCGTATTCAATAGCAGGGATCAGATCTCGGATCAACACTCAGGCTTTGGGACCGTAAGCCCGTTCCTGCAGTCTGCACTGGACAGGCCTGATGGTATCGGGTATAGGCTGCCTCAGATCTACTCCTGTGACAGTAATACGATCGGCACAGCCGACATAGACAGAAGGATCTCAACGGCAAATGGGATCGAGGTAAAGAAGAACGGACCCTCTTGATATAACAGTAATGCACAAGTTATGAATGCTGCAGAATTCGATATATGGATAAGGTCTGAAAGGACCAATGCCCAGCAGAGCAACCGGAGCCCGGAATCATTATCTGTTGCGCTGCTGGAAAGATTGCATACAGACCTCAATACCTGGGATAACTCTGTAACGGCCGTGGTGTATACATGGCGACAATTTGAAGCGAAGCAGGTTCAGGGGTCAGGAGTAGAAAAAGACCCTGCATTGGCAACGGGATCCGGAACGATGCAACTGATAAATGCATTGCTTCCGCTGGTGCAGGACCGTAGCCTGCTGCAGGCCAGGCTGCAATCCATCAAAGCCAATCTGCTGCTGGAGTATGGCGCATTGGAAGAAGCAGAGAAGATCTTCTTCGCAGCCATCAACCACCTGACGGGCCTGCAACTGGAAGTGGACGTGAACAGGATATACAATATGACCATCCGCGGACAGGTACTGCTCCGGCTCGGTCAAAAACAGGAGGCGGAGCGGATATTCCTGGATGTGCTCAGTTATCCCTGGTACCTGGTAAGGGAAACGGATGTACAGGTTTCGCTTCGCGAATACTATATCTCTTCAGCCATTGGGCTGATCGAGTGCAGAAGAGGCGATCTGCCGGCATTGAAAAATATATTCTTTGTTCCGGCCACCGAATATGAACTGAAGCCTATCCTGGAAGAAGCCATCCGGGAGGCAACAGTGAACTGACAAGAAAAATGAAATGAAGGCCGCCAAACCATCCACGCCGGCACCTGCTGCCAAACAGAGGTCGCCATTCTTCCACAAGAATGACGGGCAGGATTTCTTTCATGGATCAGAGAACCAACAATCATTTTTTGCTGATAACAAGTCTGGGGCATTCGTTCAGGCCAAGCTCAATGTTGGCAAGCCGAATGATCCATATGAGCAGGAAGCCGATGCCATTGCTGATAAAGTAGTGGAAAGATTATCCGGTAACGAAGGTGCACATACGAAAGAGAACCAAACGCCGGGTGATGGTTTGGCAACCGTGCAGACCAAACCACTATCGCAAAGCATTACACCATTTGTGCAGACGAAATGCGCCAGTTGCGAAGCTGAGGAAGAAAAGAAACTGCAACCCAAAGCTGATGGCGATGGTGCGGAAAGATCACCGGTATTGGAAGATCCTGAAGAAAAAAGAATTCAGAAAAAAGAGTCGGCGATTCAGGCCTGCGCAGCTTGTGAGGCGAAAGAAAAAGAAGAAGAGAAGCTTCAACGCAAACCTGTTTTTGAAAGCGAAGAAGAAACAGTTCAAACCTGCTCTTGTGAAGAAGAACCTGTGCAAACCAAACCAGATGGGATCTCCATTCAAACAAAAGGCGGCAATCCCTCTTCGGATTCCGGCCAAATAGAATCTCAGCTTGATCAAAGCAAAGGTGCAGGATCGCCACTACCTTCTGGTATCAGGGAAGGTATGGAAACCGCATTCGGAGCGGATTTCAGCGCCGTAAAGATCCATACCGGATCATCCGCAGCGCAAATGAGCACCGGATTACGTGCACATGCTTTTGCTCATGGAAGTGATATCTATTTCAATTCAAATCAATATAGCCCAGGCACCAGGCAAGGACAAAAATTGCTGGCGCATGAGCTTACGCATACTATTCAACAGGGAACTTCAAGCCCGGTGGTCAATCGCAGTGCAACTGTTCAACGTGAAGTGGATTGTAATGCGACGGAAGAGAGCCCGGCGCCTGCAGCGGCAGAAGAAGCATCCACTACAGCGGATCATGCACCATGCGCCGTTACCAATCCACCGGGAGAAACTCCGCCGGAAGGCACAGAAGAGCCCCATGAAGAAG
>JAGIAP010000235.1 GCA_017744805.1 Chitinophagaceae bacterium
ATAGCTCCCTGGTACTCGACATTGATATCATAGTACCTTTCCAGTTGCTTCATGATATCCCTGATAGAACTTCCTTCTCCCTGAAAAACGAATTTATCAAGCCTCCAGCCAGTCACTTCATCGAGATCGACATTCTTCGAAAGAGCTATGGAGGATCCTCCTCTGTTTACCTGAGCCTGTTGTCCAGGTCGCAATATTTCTTTTTTTGTGGTAACTGGCATCCCTACCTCTACCTTACCCTCAACCAATGTAGTACTTACCGAAGGTTCATTTGAATAAGCATTTACATTGAACTGAGTTCCTAAAACACGGATCTCGGAATTATCTGCCATTACAACAAAAGGTCTTTTGGCATCTTTCGCAACGTCAAAATAAACTTCTCCTGTAATACTTACCCGTCGCTCATTGCCTACAAAGGCAGCAGGGTATTTGATAGAGCTTGCAGTGTTCAACCAGCACTTGGTTCCATCCGCCAACGTAACAGTGAACATCACACCGTGAGGTGTTGCTACAGTATTGAATACTTCTTGAGCGCCTGCTCCCTGTTCATACACCAGCCCGGAAGAGGAGTTCCTGATAGAACTTCCACCCTGACTTTCGAGGCCAGGATGCTGCTTTCCATCTAAGGAAACTGTTCTACCATCCGCCAATGTCAGTACCGCAGTTCCACCAGGAGGTAATATATCTTGCTGTAAAAGATCTTCTTTTTTATTGGCTACCCCTGTATTCGTAGTCCTGGTAAGGCTATAGTAGAGGTAAGCACATACCGAGATCACTAATACAAAAGAAGCAGCAATGGCCAATTTTTGCCAGATCGAGATTATCCTCTTTCTGAAAACAATTTGTGGCTTCATATTCTCCCACACCAAAGATTTCCTTTCATCGAGCTTATCGATGATCTGCATCTCATTTGCGAGATATTCTTCTTTAGTAAGCTTTTCAATGAACTCTTTCACTCCAGGGATCTTGCTCAGCTCTTTGAGCTCTTTTTTTTGTCCTTCGGACAACTTATTCATTATTGTAAGAGCGACCAATTCCCTAACTCTTTTCTCAACGTTTTGATCATTCATATCATTCTCATTTATTAGGCATCACCATTCTCATCACGTTATGCTTTCATAAAACGGCGAGCATGATCACAAGTACCGTTTCAAATACCTTTTTTTTTAAAAAAATTTTTGATAAAAAAAATACCACTAAGTGGTAAAAATAATTTGCAGCAATAAATAGGATTTAAAAAAACAATGAAGAGTACATCGCGAGCACAAATTCAGGAGCATGTTTTTTCAATAAAGGCAATGAGTTTTTCAATCGCGAGGTCGCGATATACGTTTGATTCTTCACAGTTTGATAGCTAATGTTGAGAACCTCTGCCACCTTGTTGGGATCGAGCTGCTCAAAAACACGAAGTGTAATTACTTTCCGCGAAAGTGGAGGAAGCTTTTTTATTTCCTTGTGAAGCGTATCTATCAGCTCCGCATTCATACGCTCAAAGTCAAGCGGGGCATAATCTTCATCATTTTGGAAATAAAGGAATTCAAAGATATTCCTGCTCCTTGTCTTTTCCCTGGAGAGATAATCAAAGCAGGCATTCCTGCTCGTTATATAAAGGAAGGATTTGATATTAGCGATGCTCGGAAATGCTGTTGAACGATTGAAGACTTTTAGGAAAGAATCTGAAACAATTTCCTCTGCGACGGCTTCATTATTCGTCAACTTAAATGAAAAGTAAACGATCTCAGAGTAAAATGTTTCAAACAAACATTTGTAAGCTTTTTCATCCTTACGATGAAAAGCTTCAATGAAAGCAAATTCATCAGCGAAATGTTCACCAACAATCATCTTGTAGAGCCTTTAAAAACGGAAATAAAGATTATGTTCTGCTGCGGCTCTTCGAGGATAAGATTATAGGTGGTTTTCATTAGTTTTTGGTGCGTTTGATAAAGCGCAACAAAATAAGAAAACAATGTCACAATATTGCAAGAAAAGTGACACAAGTATCGCCGCAGATTTCTATCCGAAATTTACTTCTGGTATATATAACCGGCTGTAACAGAAAATCGACATTAAGTAAATAACATACTTTTTCCCGGCTGATCTATTCAGTATCCTGTCTATGATAATAATAAGCATAAAAAAATTATGCCAGACAAGAGCTAAATCCTTTTAGACCGCGGTGTCCAAAATTTTGAAAAGAGGATATTTAAGGTGCAAGTTCAGCGCCATGAAGACGCCTTGAATGATCACATATACAAGTTAATGAATAATCATATTCAACAAAAAAACAATTAATCACAACCCTTTTGCACAAAAGCTGCACGAAGAATGTGCATTATTTTGAATTTATCACTTATTGGTCACTGTTAGAAAATACCGTAGCTCAGGAATACTGCAACTCTATCCCAAACTCCTTCCGCAACAATTCAGTCACCTCCTCCTCCGTCTCGATATCCACTTCTATCTCCCCTTTCCCATGCGTCACTTTATACCTGTTACCCGTCAACGTTTTCCGACCATTCTCCGTCAGCATCGTCACCATCCTGCCCTGCTTAAACCTCGACTGGGGGCTGGTTTGATGGAACTTACACATCTCCTCGAATTCCCGCAACCTGCAAGGTTGATCCGTAAATACAAACAAAGGCCGCGCATAATGATTATCCACTCTCGACACCAGCATATCATTCATCTCATGCGTACGCATCCTGAAAATCCCACGCGGATCCGTCTGGTCTGCCTCAAAATCCAGCTCCAGCGGTTGCACGGCAAACTCGCCGAAAGCTACATCCACCAGGTACAATTCATTGCCGATATACACCATGATGCTCATATGGTCGAACTCGGGACCGAAATCATTCCGCTCATAATTGTAGATCCTGGCCGAGACCATGATGGTCTCGAAACCCATGGCATGTAGCATCTGGTAGAAAAGGCTATTGAGCTCATAGCAGAAGCCGCCTCTCCGTTTCCGGATCACCTTGTCGAACTGGGCTTCCGGATCGATATAGATCGGGATATTCCGGTAAATGTCCAGGTTCTCGAACGGAACCGTCATCAAATGGGCCCGCTGAAGGGCGATCAACGTCTCCAGGGTTGGTGCCCTGCTTCCGGTATAGCCGATCCTTTCATGGTAAGCTTGGATATCCATGAGGGAAATGTAGGAGAAAATGATCGACTTCTATGTAGAAAAATTGTCGATGCAAGATTTTACTACAGCTTGTTGAACCGCTCATTGCACCTGGACGAGAAAGCTTCAACAAACTAAAATGGAAGGAATTATTTTACTTTGAGAGAATCGCCTTTGCCGGGCGACTTCTTCCCCCAGGTCATGCGGTTCACGATCTCAGCGATCACCGTATCGAATTTCACCAACTGATCCTGCGTGCAGAGTGCCCGCACTTTCTCGAAATGGTGGATCGTGATCAGATCCAACTGGCGCTGGAGTGTGGAAATATCTTCCCCTCTTTGGGTAAGTAAGGAATCATATTGCGGTCCCTGCGGCATTTTGAGCAGGTCGAAAAATCTTTTCTTGGCAGACCGGATGCTATCCAGTACCGGCTTTTGCTGGGTCACCAGGGTATCCCGGAGCTTCCAGTACACGGTTTCCTGTGCAGGGCTGAGGCTGAGCTCGTTCACCATGAATTGTCCCATCCTTTTTTCGCGATCGACGGCTGAGATAGCGGGTGCACCTTTGCCGGGCCTGTTCTTGGCCCAATAGAATGAAAGCGTAAGGATATTTGTAATGAGTAAAATGACCACTAACCAGAGAAGCCATTTCTGTTGCGGGTATTTCTTCATGGTTCAGAGGTTATATCGTCGTATACCGGGTAAGTATCGATAGAGGAATAGCCGGCAATGGCAATGGGGGCCGAGGTTTCAGGTGCGCCATCCGGCTGTTGTACCATTTTCATGATAGTAGTGATATTCAGCAGCAATATGATAGCTGCCAGTCCAAGCGATAATGCCGGCCTGGTCAGCAGCCTTCCGAAACGCCCAATGACAGAGCTCTCCAGCTCTTGTTCCATCCTGGCCCGGAGCCTGGTATAAAAGAACTCCGGCGCGGTGGCCCGCTTCATACCCCGGAGGCTGTCCAGGATCTCTTCTTGTTCTTTATGGTTCATCTCAGGTGACATACTGATATGTTTATCAAAACTATGTTGTTTGACGTTATTAATATAGAAAACATGCGACTATTTCCTTTTCTGACCGCCCTGTGACTCAAGCAGTTTCCGGAGGTTCTGCCGCGCCCTGAACAGCAGGGATTCCACCGCTGAAACGCTCAGATCCATCACCTGGGCGATCTCCTGGTAGCTCAATTCCTCCGATTTCAATAAAATAAAAGCTGTTTTTTGGTTCTCTGGCAACTGATCGATCAGCCGGAACAGGATGGCCGCCTGCTCTTTCTGGTCCAGCACCACCCCCGGGTGGTGGAAGTTCACGGGGTCGTGGAGCACTTCATTATCCGGGCCGAACAAACTGGTGATGAAGGCAAATCGCTTTTTCCGCTTCCGGCTCCGGATCAGGTCCAGGCTCTTGGTCACCGTTATCCGGTAGATCCAGGTGCTCAAACGGCTATCCCCTTTAAACTGATCGATGGACCGGTACACCTGGATGAATACTTCCTGCGCCACATCTTCAGCATCAGAAGCATCATGCACGATGCTGAGGGCCGTGTTGTAAACCATATCCTGGCAGCCTTCCACCAACTGTTTAAATGCAAGCTCATCCCCACTACGGAGTTGTTGTATCAGATCCTGTTCTGTCAAGCAAACGGCCTTTAGAATTTAAGGCTACAACTTACGAAAACCTTCCGATACGACATACCGGGTATCGACCACACATTGAATTTTATCCGGGAAATAAGGGATTTGATTGCCATTTTCAGGGCATTCGCTTCGAATTGTAAAAGAAAATAAAAAAAATATGGTAAGAGTAGTCCTAAAATCTGCTTTCTGTGTCTATATATATTCTGTAGGTGCAACTACCATTTACCCATTGGCTTATCCTGATATAAACATATTTCAAGTCTCCAGAACCCTAATTGCTATGCAGACATTCTTTTTTGTGAAGGAACAGGGGCGTTACGTACGCGTAGATTTTGCTTCCATATTGTATATCGAAGCAAGAAGCAATTATGTGCAGATCGTTACGCCCGGCCGTGTATTCATGTGCCTGGTATCCATGCGTCAAATTGAAAAATTATTACCGCCTGAAGGCTTCTGCCGCGTTCACCGCTCGTATATCGTAGGTATCTCCACTATCCAGAGCTTCGATAAGGAAAGGATCTATATGGAAGACCGTATGATCCCCATCGGAGACCGCTATCGCAGTGCCCTGCATCGCAGCGTTACCATGGTCCGTTGCAAGAACAGCGATCCCATGCTGATGGACGAAGAGGATGCCCTGATCCTGGTAGATGAGGAAGATTAATTACCTCCCTTCAACCATCGCACAGGTCCGATATTGTAGCGGCTGCCTGCAAAACTCACTGTGTACAAGCCCGCAGCCAGGCCGGTCACCGGGATCTGAATATCCTGTTGACCAGCTTCCAGCTTCACAGTTACCCGCTTCAATACCTGTCCGGAAAAATTATTGATGAGCAGGCTCCCCTGCTGCGCTTCACGCGTGATCAACCTTACCACTAACTGGTTGCCGCTGCAGGGGCTGCACAACATCTTTAACCTGTCTTGCTCCAAATCTTCCGATCTCAGGAAAATGATCTTCGAATGTCCGATCCTTCCATCCCTATCCTGCATGCGTAAGCGAAGAAATACAGCAGCCTGCAGGGGAATGGGATACGTATAGCTGGAAGGCCTGTTCTTTGCAGGGATGAAAGCTACCTGGTTGAAATTATCCCCATCCGCACTTTGCTCCAGGCCATAGCCATCCACATTGTCTTCCGAGCTGCTCTGCCAGTTCACATGGATCTACTGCCCGGCGATCTGTGCCGTAAAGGATTGAAGCACCACCGGCAGGATCTGGCTGCAACTGGGACAATCAGTAGAAACAGTGGCCGCACCAAAGCCTCCAGCTCCGCTCATGGTAGCGCCGGTAGCCTGACAAACCAGCAAGCCGGCATCGCTGGTCAGCACGCTGTTGAGCAGCGCATTGCCCGTATACCGTACGCAGGCATTGCTGCCCAGCGGCCTTACGATGATGCCATTGGGCTCATTGTTATTGATAGAGCCGGCATTGATGGTAGAGCCTGGTCCCAGGCAGACATCCGATCCCCCATTGATCCCCAGGGTGCCCACATTGAAGCTGCCCAGGTTCACCACCTCCCCCGTAAAAGAGCCTGTTTGGGATTGGGCATTGATCACCGCTGATGGAGAGGCATTCACAAAATCCGCCGTGGTAGTGGTCAAACTAAAACTGGCATTCAGGTTAGCCGTGCCGTAATTGACGAACATCCCATCAGTCCCGCCCACATTAAGACTACCATTCAGTGTGAGCGTACCATGATTGGTCACTGAACTGCCGGTATTTACATTGATGCCCGGTAATGTCAGGCTGCCGCCCGACATCACCACAATAGCTCCTCCGTTGAAATTGAGGTTCTGGATGGTGAGCGTGCCACAAACCTGCAATGTCCCGCCATTCAAATTGACATTGTTATAAACAACAGAAGCACCTGAATACGAAAATGTTTGCCCGGAATTGATATTGGCACCATCGGTAAGCAGTGTACCTGTACAGGAGCCATCGGGTGTACCTGTCGGAAATGGGCACTGGGCCTGGCTTTGGAAGGGAGCACTGCAAGCCAAACAGAATACGAGTAGAATGATTCGCATAGTTACTGATTAGGTGGTGATAAATTGGGCTGAAAACTGGTTTCAGGCGAGGGGGGAGGAATAATCAGTAAAGGGAGGGGAAGAGGAAAATCAGGGAGTAGTTCTGGTGGCTATTATAATGAAAATGATATATTTAAAGTTATTGAAATACAAAATGCCCGCCAAATAAAATTGACGGGCAAATTGCTGTGGGATTTTCAGGTTTCGGTCTTTCATGACCGTTACCCTATTAACGTGAATGAAGGGAGACCCTATTTAGAAGGATGGTTCTCATCAAAGTTCACCATCCACTTGATACCATACTTATCATTGAACATTCCAAACCAGGCGCCCCAGGGAGCTTTATCAAATGGAACCTCTACTGTACCGCCGGCAGACAACGCTTTAAAGATCCGCTCACCATCCTCTTTGGAGTCGGGCGTGATGGCCAGGGAAATGCTTGTGCCGTTAGTGGCCGTATGTCCCTGGGATTTCAAAGCATCCGTTCCCATCAGCATCACTTCTTTATTGATAGGAAGCGCTATATGCATGATCATTCCTTTCTCCTCTTCCGGCAGGTGATCCGCCATTCCGGGCATATCCCTGAACCTGGTCACATTCAGGAAATCGCCACCGAAAACCGATTTGTAAAAATTGAAAACCTCTTCGGTATTACCCATGAAATTAAGGTATGGATGGATAGATGCCATAATTTTCTATTTAAATATGTGAAAAAGTTGATTGGACTCAACAAATGTAGGCTTCCCCCGGCAGGAATCCTGTTATTTATTTGTTTTTGCGAAGGCTGCAGAGGGTGGGAGTTGTCGGCTGAAAAAATATACCACCGCTGTGGTGTCGGAATTGGGCTATGGAGGGGTGAGATGGGACTGGGGGATCAGATCCGGGCTGTTTCGCTTATATTTTTAAGGCCGCCAACTCCCACCCCTGCAGCCTATAAAACCCTGAATGCGCAACAGTATTCCTGCTCCACCCCGAGGGGATTTCGCATATCCGGGGTACTCTCACCTCTTTTCCCATTTTTGGTAAGAAGGGGACTTTGTACCTTTGTGCCACCGATATGTTCTCACCATTTTATTGCCATTACACTATCTGCAAAGACAAAAAACTGACTGGCTCCCATAGCACAGTCCAACTGATCCATTACCTTAACACCATTCCCGAATTGGAACAGAACGGAGAATTCCATTTTTCCAATAAACGCTCATTTCCACATTTCATCTCCATCTCCCTGCTCCTCGCAAAACACTACAATAGCTGGTCCGATCAGGATGCCAATACTTCTCTTACCAATCTCCTCGTCATCGTCACAGCCCGCCCCAATAATACCTCCCACCTCATCGAACCCATCCTCCAACAGATCAGTAAACACCTTAACTGGCAACTCATCGGTGAAGACGATGAAGGCGATGAAGATAGAAAAGATGAAGACAGAGACGATGAAGATGATAATACCAGTGCCTTCATGAAAACCTCCTCCGCACCTTTCAGGCACAATGATGACGAACCAGAGGACCATGAGGATGGGGACAAGGACGAGGAGTAAGATGAGAACAAAGAGAATGAGGTAGAAAAAGAAGAAGATAATGATGACGAACAGAATGAAGAACCAAAATCAAAATAATGTTATTGCACCTTAGTTGCCGCACATAGGACCTCATGCAGTCGAGGGTATAAGAAATTCCGGCCTTTTACATTTGTATTAGTAGAAATAAATCAGGTTAGTTTCGATAGCTTAGGCTATTTATAACCTGTGAGGGAATGAGAAGAGCCGGCCGAGGTAAGCAATTCGCTATACCGATTCGAAGGTAGTTCCATTCCCTTTTTAAATTTCTTCAGAGTCTGGACAGTACTTAAGGCTATCCTTTGATAAGCCAGTGTAATTTAAAAGGCAAGACGAGGAAGAAAGTACAGGTTAGATTTTAAAAATCTGTTTATGGAAATCATGCTTCGCCAAAGTGTAGGAATCGACATTGCCAGTGAAAAGTTTACTGCTTGTTATTGTAAGTTGTATGATAGTGGTCGTTTAGAATTCAGTGAGGTGCTGGAATTTGCGAATGAAAAAGGAGGTTTCAACAAGCTGTTGAAATGGGTAGGTAAACAAACCAAAGTCAAGTCAGAAGTGAGTTTTGCGATGGAAGCCACCGGTATTTATTATGAAAGCCTGGCTTATCATCTCCATAAGCTGCATCTACGTGTGTCGGTAGTATTGCCCAACAAAGTGAAATACTTTGCCCGTAGCCTGAATGTAAAATCAAAAAACGATTTGAT
>JAGIAP010000236.1 GCA_017744805.1 Chitinophagaceae bacterium
CCCTACTATGGAATGGATTATTGGATGAAGGATATGCATGTTTTCGATGCTTCCGGTGAACAAAGGATCGCTAAACATATCTATCTCTTTGCCAAAGTGCAGAATCTTTTCAATGCCAAATACCAGGTGTATATCAACAAACAACCTTCCAATATCAATATCATACCCTTCCAGGATCCGGCGAGTGGCAAAACGCTTACCCAGCAAAACCTTACGGGCAAGGTATATCAGTTGGGGGTCCGGTTCGATCTCAGCAAATAATATGATTTATCAGGTATCCGTAACTCATCTCTATATCAACCTCAAATTAAAAAAATGAAAAAAGAATTGGCCAGACTTGGCTTTCTGATGATGGCTTCGGCAGCTCTTTATTCTTGCTCCAAATCGAATAACGATGGCGCGAATATTTCTAAACCACTTACAGTAATTGGTCAGCCGATCTCCAGCGAAACCTTGCCGGTAAAGGACGGCAGCGGTAATCCCATTCCCCTGAAAGGGACCATGCTTGCAGGTAAGACCTATCATATTACCGGAGATGTGTCCATCAATGCCGGCGACACCTTGTACCTGCAACCAGGAGTGACCGTACTGGTGCATGGTGATGGCAAAGAAGGCAGCAGCCCGATGTTTTTGGTGAATGGTGTTATCATCAGCGATGGTACCGAAGAACAACCCAATACATTTACGGTGCTGGAAACGCCTGCTACTCCCAAATCAAATAGTTCTTATCAGAATGATGTAGCGAATGATCCCGCTTACAAAGGCTACTGGAGCGGTTTTCAGGGAACAAAAACCTGTAGCCTGATGGCTTTTCGCTGGACGCATATCGAGTATACCGGCGGCCCTTACGGCGCCAATGCCTCTTTGTTCGGCGCACAGCCAGGCGATGCAACACCAACGATTTACATGAATGTAGATCCTGCAGCTCCTTACGGCAAACTGATCGTAGAAGATTCATGGCTCTTCGGAAGCCTGGATGACTGTATCGGAAAATGCCAGCACGTGTATGTAAGCCTCATGAGGAATACGCTTGCCAAATTAGGCGCCACCGGCGGCGAAGGCATCAACCTGAAAAATGATGTGTATGGAGATATTGCTTATAATTTCTGCTATGGTATCGCTACCAACGGTTTGAAAACGGCCGGTATCGACGGTTCTTCCACTATTGTAAATATTTACAATAATACCCTCGTGAACTGTGGCTTCCGTCAGAAGAAAGCTACCCGTAACGGTTCTATCAATACGGAAACCAATGCAGGAGGCTATGTTTACAACAATATCATCGTGAACTGCAAACAGGGCTTGAGGATATCCTTCCTCTCTGAAAAAGGAAGACCAAGTGATACCCTGAATACTTCTTACAACAATAACCTCACGTATGTGGGCGCTGGTACAACTGCTACCCCGGTGATGTTGTATATCGAGCCCAGGCAGTTCACTGTCAAACAGTCGAATGATATCAATGGTTATGTGAACGGAGCTACACTCGCCAACCTTACCAATGATGGCACCAATGAGATCGCCACTGACAAGTACAATCCATTCTTCAAGAATTATGATGCACTGGCGAATGCAGGTGGCACCAAATATCTCAACTCTGTGATCCCTGCGGGAGCTGATTTTCATCTTGCTGCCAATTCTCCGGCTATCAATGCAGGGGTGTACAAAGGTGGTTCTGGCAAGAATGCAATGCCTGCAAAAGCAACTGCGCCCCTGTTGACAAGATATGGATTCCCTATGAGCCTGCTGAGTGATAATGGTCGTGCTGATGCCGCCAAAATCTCACTTCCCAATAAAGATCTGGGAGCCTTCCCTTCCGATGGCACTGGCAACAAGCATACTTATTGATCTTACAGGATCTTTCTAAATAATAAAAAGGAGAACAGAACAGGTTCTCCTTTTTTAAATACAAGCGCATGCATATCAGGAAATTCTTTTTCGCGATCGGGGCCTGCAGTATCTGGGCCTGCAATGGTTGTTCCAAATCGAATGGTGGCAGTGAAACCGGTAACCCCGATCCTCCGGTGATCACAGTGCCATCCACGAACTATGACATCACACAGTTGAACGACTGCCTCCTTTTCGAACGGGCACCAATAACTGCTCCATTGCAGCGACAGGACTATGATGAATTGTCGGGCATCGCTGCCAGCCTTACCAATCCTGGTATCCTATACATGCATACGGATAGCAAAAATGCGCCGGTAGTGATGACCAATGCTGCTGGTGAAGACCTCGGGAAGCTGGTGCTGGATGGCATCACTACGTTGAACCCGGAAGATATCAGCGTGGGGCCTGGTCCTGAACCTGGAAAGAACTATATCTATTTTGCAGATATCGGCGATAACAAATTTTCGCGCAGCAATATTGCCGTGTACCGGTTTGAAGAACCTGTAGTAACCGGAGCAACTGCCAATACAACCATCCATATTACTAATATTTCCCGTATACAGTTGAAATATCCAGGAGGTTCTTTCAATGCAGAAACGATCCTGGTCGATCCTTTGACCAAAGATCTTTTTATCGCTTCAAAAGAGAAGGGTAAAGCAACCATCTATAAAGCTGCATTCCCACAATCGACGAGCGATGTGATCAGCATGGTAGCTGTTTTGAAAACGCCACTTGATCTGCTTACTGCCGGTGATATCAGTACCGATGGGAAAGAAATCGTATTGCGCAATAAAGGACAGATTTGGTACTGGCCACGTACTGCTGGTAGTGTGGTGGATGCCTTGCTGAAAGCCCCTCAAATGGCGCCCTATGCTGGTAATGAGCACCAGGGAGAAGGGATTGGTTTTGCTACGGATGGTAAAGGATATTATACCAATACGGAAATAAGAGATTACCCGGGAGCTGTTTCCAATCTTTCATTGTATCGTAAAAAATAGAACCAAAGAAATGGGGCCGAACACCATGTGCTCAGCCCCATTCATTCTGAATTCAACTTAGCTCTTAAAACTTATCGAACCAAAGTTTTTGTGTTTTCCTGTCTTTTCCGATGGCACTGGAAGCAGCTTCATAATTGGCCCTGTTCAGGTTCTGCTCCACTACGGGATAGGTCATCCTGACGATCACGGCAGGCGTTTCATCATCCGCAAAGTTAGGACTGGCGCCTGAAGGAAGGGCCAGTTTTGGGAAATCGAGCCTGCGCCACTGTGTCCATGCATCATATCCGCGATTGTACAGCACAAACCATGATTGCATACCAAGTTTCTGTTTGTAGGTACCTGCAGCGGTTGCATACGCTACGGCAGGCTGTGTTCTGTATGCCAGTGCTTCAGCGAGGGTGCCTCCCCATTCAACTACGGAAGCATCGATGGCATTGTTATAGTGCTCTGCTGCTGTGCCGCCAACATTGATACCTCTTTCAATGGCTTCCGCTTTCAGCAATTCCATTTCAGCATAACTGAAATAGGTATGCGGGTAGGTCTTTTCAGAGATGGTGGCGCTGGGTGCGGCAAAATCATTGAAGGCAGCACGGGATCCCGGTGTTTGGCCAACAAATATGCCAGCGGAGATCGAAGGATCGAAGAAATATTTCATCCGGGGATCATTCCATGCTTTCAGTGCATCGATATATGGCTTGGCCGCGATAAAGTCGTGACGACCACTCTGGATCAGATCTTCCCAAACAGGGTTGGTATTGGGAGGAGAGCTGCTGTAATGCATTTTGATATTCTCCTCATTGGATGCCACTACATGTGGAGCAGCAGCCAGTATCATTGTTTTAGCAGTAGGAAAATCGCTATCCGCCACCAGCATGCCCATGCGCATCTTCAGGGAATTGCCAAAGATGATCCAGCGGTTGATATTTCCACTAAGGAGAGCATCAGACTCGCCATATCCTTCCTGAGCAGGGTCCAGCGCTGTCAAGGCTGCATCCAGCCTGTCGGCTATCGCCTTGAAAATGGTAGCTGCATCGTCATACTTGGGCTGGATATTGTCGATATTCATGGATTCCGTGTAAGGAACATTCCCGAATGTAGTGATCAGTTGATAGTAGGCGAATACAATGAGGATCTCATCGATGGCTTTACGGTTCTTGATCTGACCTGCTTTCAGCGTGAGCGTTTCTCCGTCCACCACTTTAGAAGCTTCTGTGAGGTCCTTGATCACATCCCGGTAAAAAGCAGCCCACCAGCGGTCCGGGATACTACGACCATTCAGGTTGAAACGTACTTCATCACGATAGATGGTTTCCGTCCAATGTTGCACAAACAACCTGAAGTTGTTGGTGTTCACGTTGGTGCTGGCCATTACATCGGAAAGATTCACCGAGGCATTGAGGAACAAGGCGGCGGAAGGAACAATGGCGGGGTTCTTCGGGTTCTCGTTCAACTCCGTTATGTTCTTTTTGCAGGCGATAAGGCTGGCCGCAATTCCGATAAAAAATATATATGATAGTTTTTTCATGATCTTATTTTTTTGCTTGTGGCTATTAGAATTTAACTCTCACATTAAAACCTACGCTTCTTACTGCCGGATAAGAACCAGTTTGGATACCCTGCAGGTTTCCTGAACTGAATCCATCTTCGGGGTCAGCATAAGGAAGGTTCTTATGAAGGATAGCCAGGTTCCTTCCCAACAGCGATACATCGATACCCTTGATGAATATCTTTTGGAAAAGTTTGGAAGGCAGTGCATAAGTGATAGCCACTTCCCTGAGCTTTACATAGCTGGCATCGTATACAAATCGTTTATCGGGCGCTGATACATAGCTGTCATACTGGCCATAAGAGCCGCCAACACCCAGGTCTTCATCGCTTAAGCTTACACGTTTGGTATTGACCTTTCCGTCTTCGGTTACACCTTCCCTGATGATACCACCGCCTTTGGCCAGTGAACTGCGGATGGGATTGCCCAGATCATTGTTAACGGCAGTTTCTTCATACAAGCCACCTGCCAGTGCATAGTACATATCAGTGGAGAAAACGGACCCTCCATGTTTCATATCTATCAAAACACTCAGCGAGAGATTCTTGTAAGTGAATTTGTTGTTCAAACCACCGATCCAGTCGGGGTTCACATTTCCGATGGAAACGTTGTTATTGGGCGTGATGAGGTAATTACCATCTGCGCCCACTGTTTTCTGACCATTGGTATAAATGAAATCCGTTCCGTGAATAGAACCATAAGGTTCGTTCAGGGTTGCGTTGAGGGTGATACTTCCCTGGAAGCTACCCAACACGATATTCTCTACATCGTTGTACAAAGCCAGCACCTTGTTGCGATTGCGTGTCCAGTTGACATTGATATCCCAGGCAAAATCTTTTGTCTTGATGGGCGTACCATATAAAGACACTTCGATACCCTGGTTGCGGACAGTTCCTGAGTTGACGATCTTGCTGGTATAACCCGTAGCGGTAGATACTGTCAGCGGTACGATCTGGTCTACTGTTTTAGCTGAGTAGAAGTTCACGTCGAAGCCTACCCTTGATTTGAGGAATGCGGCTTCCAGGCCCACTTCAAAGCTCTTGGTCCTTTCCGGTTTCAGGTCTGGGTTCCTTTTGGAAGCTGCTACGGAATACATGGCATTACCGTTGAAGGAAGGGAAGATCAGGCCTGAGTTGGGATCGGTTTCACCTACATAGAAATCTTTCACGGAGTAGAGCGGTGCATCACCACCAACTTCCGCATAGTTCACCCTGAACTTGCTGTAAGAAAGCCAGGTAGGTTGAATGAGCTCAGACAATACGATACCACCGGATACAGAAGGATAGTAATAGACATTGTTACCATCTGGCAGTGTGGATGATTTATCTCTGCGGAGTGTGAGGTCTATTACATAGGTATTCTTATAATCGATGTTGAATCCGCCAAACACACCTTCCACTCTTCTCGTGCCTTCAAATTCTACAGGAGAGATGGCCGCTACGGAATTGGACAGGGTATACAATTCAGCCTGTGCCAAACCACCATTGGTGATGCCATTCACGCTGGAAGTTTTTTGTACCCTGGTATTGGTACCCAGCAATGCTTTGAGGCCGTAATCACCCACTTTCCATTCTCCATTGACCAACAGGTCGTAGTTGAATTCTTTATAATCCTGGTTGAAACGACGGTAAGAAGGAACACCGATGGTGCCTACAGCTTTGCGCTCTTCCAGTAATTCATTGAAACCATCGAGGGAGATCCGTCCCATGATGCTCAGCCAGTCAACGGGCTTATAGGTGAGTGAGGTATAACCGAAGAAGCGATCCCTTCTGTCGGTCTCAAAACTCTTGTAACGGTCGAAATAAGGGTTGTTCCAGAATTCAGGCTGGATCTCTCCTGTGGGGCCAAAGTGCTGGTTCCAGGTATCGTTAGTCTGATGTCTCCAGAAGGCATCTTCCAGGTCTTTCATATCTACGTTCACCTGCCACCACTGCCTGAAATTCGTCATTTGGTTCACGGAACCATTGTCGAGGCCATAACCTGTACCATAACGGCCCTTACCTTTTATGCTGGAATAGTTGGCAGACAGTGTACCGGTGAGCTTATCGGTAAACTTGTAGGAGGCCGACATATTCAGAAGATCTTTGTTAAGAGAGCTGTTGGGCAGGATACCTTTTTCATTGTTGCGCGTATAACCAACTGCGTAAGAGCCCTTATCACTTGCATTTTCGATGAAAATACTGTTATTGTAGTTGATGGGTTTCTCGAAGAAATAATTTGGATCGTGTGCTGCACCTACCCATGCTTGTGGTTTTCCAAAAGTGGGTGATGAGGGGTCGAAGGAGGTCCAGCCATATACCTTTTTGTTTGGGTCGAAAGCAATACCCCAGGAGGCATCATCATAGGTGGGAACGATATCATCATCAACGCCATCTCCATCTATATCCGCTGCATCGAAATAGTCGCCATAACCGGCGCCATATTTTTTCTGGTATTTAGGGAAGGTGTTTTTCAGGTAAGAGCTTTGGCTGATGCCTGAGTTGATGGTAACACCGATACCATTTCCTTTTTTACCTTTTTTGGTAGTGATGAGGATCACACCGTTGCTACCTCTTGAACCGTACAGGGCGCTGGCTGCGGCGCCTTTCAGGATCGTTACGCTTTCGATCATATCCGGGTTGATATCTGCTGCGGCATTACCAAAATCGATACCACCTCTACCTGTAGTTTGATCGGTAGTATTGTTATTGGTATTGTCGAAAGGGATACCATCCACCACAAACAGTGCCTGGTTATTGCCGGTCAGTGATTTGGAGCCTCTGAGGATCACGTTGGTAGAGCCACCCATTGAGTTGTTCTGGCGAACTTCCAACCCTGACACCTTACCACTCATGGTATTGATAAAGTTGTTGTTACGGGCCTGATTCACATCAGTGCCTGCCAGTTTTTGGGTTGAATAGGCCAACTGGTTCCTGTTCCGGGTGATACCGAGGGCCGTTACCACCACTTCCGCCATGCTGGCGTCCTGGCGCTTGACCTGGATATTCAGGATGGTTGCGTCACCAACAGGAACTTCTTGTTGAACAATATTGGCGCCTGAAATGATCAGGACCTGGTCGGAACTTGCTTTGATGGAGAAGACACCGTCAGCGTTTGCGCTGGTGCCAGATGTACCGCCTTTAATGCGGACGGTGGCAAAGGGCACCGGCTGCCCCTGATCGTCTGTTATTTTGCCGGTTACAGTTTTAGTTTGCGGGAATGCCTGTATGCAACAGCATACCAGCACTGCAAAGAGTGATAGGAATTTTCTCATGTGACTTTGTTTTTTTAATGGACCATTAAATATAGTGATGTTTATAAAGATTTGTTAAAAAACATCGCTAATACCTTGCAAGACAAAAATCATTTCCCGAGCGCTGCAAAAAATCAATGAAAGTTTGCAGGAACCATGAAAATTTCAGATCAGGGTCAAACACTGGTCTGGCTTGCCTTTTAGGGGGCCTGCGAAATGGGCTGCGTGTATGAAAATCAATAATTTGTCAAAAAAATACAGGATTCTGTTTGGTGGAATAAAGAATTATCCTATTTTTGCACCCCGCTGATGACAAAAGGAAGTCAGTGAGAATCAAGAGGCTCCGTAGCTCAACTGAATAGAGCATCTGACTACGGATCAGAAGGTTTCAGGTTTGAATCCTGACGGAGTCACAAAAAAGGCAAGAATCATTCTTGCCTTTTTCTTTTCCCCCCAGCCAGCGAATACTTCGGCAATTTCCCTCTCATTTACGGCCATCCGAACTATAAAATCCCCCGCCTGACCAGACAGGGGCCATCCCCCTTCCCGCTCGTCCGATTAATTTCCCCTTCTTACCCTTTTTTTTAGTATAGTTGCAAATCTTACTTCTAAAACCTGGTTTCGGTTGTCTGATTTTATACACCATAACGAAGCGGAGCTGGTAGAAAGAGTAGCCCGGGGAGATGAACATGCGTTCAAAATGGTGTTCCAACACTACTGGCCAAGGGTCTATTCGGTTGCGCTCATATTTGCCAAATCTCCTGAGATTGCGGAAGATGCCGCACAGGAAGTATTTGCCCATCTATGGGTGAAGAAAGAATTACTGAAAGAAGTGAAAGAGTTCAAGGCATACCTGCTCACCGCTGCCCGCAACCATATCCTCAATAAACTACGCAGCCAGGTGTTCACAGGTAATTTCGATGAATACCTGAAGGAGTATTTTGCCGATTCCCTCTCCGATCCTGCCGCCAGCCTCGAGCTCAAAGAAGCATCCAGGATCATCGAAGCAGGTATCAACCGCCTCACCCCCCAACAACAAAAAGTGTTCAAATTAAGCCGGTTCCAGGGATTGACCCATGCTGAGATCGCAGCAGCCACGGGCCTTTCACAGCGAACTGTCAAGAATTATATGGTGAGCGCCATCCTCTCGCTTCGCGCCTATCTCGAAACCTATTCCTCATCGGTAGCGATCTTCCTTTGGATCTTACTTTTCTTGTAAAAAATATTTTCAGCTCACCAGGGCCCTATCCTCTTTTTTCTGTGTCTGTATAGAAGGCGCTTTTGTACAAACCTGTTACTCTACTGTTAACCAACCTTTCCTCCCAATAAAAC
>JAGIAP010000237.1 GCA_017744805.1 Chitinophagaceae bacterium
GCAAATGAAACCCCGGTCAAATATCAATAGCCTTTATTCTGGATCATATAATCTTTGATGTTGGCGGCGGCATCGATGGCGGTCTGTGGGATGGGGAAGATGCGTTTCTGCGCGTCGGCATTGCTCTTCTCCGTCCAGGTTCCTTCATACTTTCCGAATCGGATCATATCGGTCCTGCGAAGGCATTCCCAATACAATTCAAATCCACGCTCCCGGAACAGGATATCCAGGTCCATGGCCGTGAGAGCAGGAATGAGCTGGCGTGAAGTACGCGCTGCACGAACGGCATTCACATCGGCGAGTGCGCCATTGGCATCATTGTTCTTTCTCAGTTTCGCTTCTGCGCGCATCAGGTAAATATCCGCCAGGCGAAGGATCACGATATTGGCCTCACCGAAGTTGCGGCCACTCTGTGATTTTCTGCTGAACTGATACTTGGAAACACGATATCCCGAAGGATAGTTGCTGCCTTCTGTACTGTAATCCACTTTCTCCGTGAAGATCACAGGCAGGTCGGATTTATTCCGGGTATCATGGAAAAGTGGACCAACAAACATATCCCCGCTCTTGCATTTCAGGAACACACCATTCTTGCGGATCAGGCCATATTGCTGGCCTCTGAGGATGCCACGGTTGATCTCGAAACGGGCAGCAGGAACGCAACTGTCCTCCGGATGAGAATAAATGGTTAGATTCTCCTTGTAGAAACGGGGATCAGCCTTTGCCGGATCTACCGGAGCATAATGATTGGCCCATGTCTTGTAAAAATCGGAAGTGATGGCAGGGCCGTCGGTTCCGTTTGCTGCCGGGAATTCAGGCAATGGGAACTGATCACCGGAAAGGGAGAAATAGGCCATCCGGTTATGACCATTCAGGTCGGCGCGCTGATCAACAGCAAATACGATCTCTTTATTGGTATCGTTGTTATCGTCGAAGATGTTGAAATACTCGGCCGAGAAAAAGAATTTATTGGCGCCCGTGATCTTATCGCAATATTCGATCACCTTGCTCATATCATCGGCGGAGAAAGCAGGCGTGCCATAGATATTCCTGTAAACGCCGGCATTGAGATACAGCCTGGCCAGGATGCCCCAGCATGCTTCTTTCGACATACGTCCCTGTGTAAGCCCGGATTCCAGATCGGGCTCGGCTTTGAGCAGTTCGCTCTTGATATACTCCACGGCCTCGTTGCCACGGATGATGGTAGAATTTTTGGTAGGATCATCCTTGATGAAGGCAATGCCCCAGAGGTCGAGCGTAAGCATATTGTAATAGGCGCGCAACGCCCTCGCTTCTGCCAGGAAGGTCTTTACAGACGGATCTTTTACGGTAGGAAGCGCATTCAGGGCCGTGATACAGCGCGACATCCCCGTTCCGATAAAGTTCCAGGTATTGCGGATATTGGGATCGGTGGGCTGGAAATTATGCGTGTGCATGGCGATATAGATGCCATTATCACCCCAGTCCGTTCCGCCCCTGTAAGGAAGGATGGCCTCATCGGTAGAGATCTCCTGCAATGCAAAATAATTGGTATGAAGAAAGATGCTGGGAAGTACTGCATAGGCCGGAGCGATGGTGCCTTCCGCCACCTGCTTGTCTGTAAGACCAACGGAAGAAGATTCATCCAGTACTCTCTCCTGCAGTTTGGTACAGGAGGTCCAGCAAAGCGCCGCAGACAATAATGGGAATATGATAAGTTTCTTTTTCATGATTCAATGCTTTAGAATGTTACGTTAAGTCCAAGGAGGAAAGAGCGCGCCTTGGGATAGCTCAGGTAATCGATGCCGTAAGAGAGAACGCCATCGATGGTCCTGTCTGTATTCACTTCAGGATCGTATCCATTGTAAGGAGTGATCACGAAGAGGTTCTGGCCGGTGAGCGACAAGCGGAGATTGCTCACCCAGCGGCTGATGCCCAGCTTTTTGGTGTTGAAATTGTAACCGAGCGTGAGGTTGTTCAACCTGAAGAAATCACCGGGCTTGAGGAAACGGCTGGATACAGGCGCTTCATTGGTGACTGCCTCCTGGGGATATTGGATGGCTTCAGCGGTAGTGTTCACGCCTTTCGACAAAAGCAATTTGTAGAAATTGGCATTGGCCGTATTGTCGTAGATCTTGTTACCCGCTACGCCATTGAAATTGGTATTGAGGTCAAATCCTTTGTAGTAAACATTGAACCAGGCATTGTACATCTTTTTAGGCAATGCGCTTCCCAATGGTTGACGGTCTTTATCGTTCACCAGTTTATCATTGTTCACGTCGCGGTAAGTGCTCTTACCATTTGCATCGAAACCGGTGAACTCCAGCATATAGAAGGTGCCGATCGGTTGTCCGTTCACGTAACCATTGATGGTAGCGGAAGTGAGGCCGGAACCTGATGCACTGCCGGATGGGATGATGGAGTAGGGAGAGTTCTCAACATTGTTGTTGATGAAAGTGATATTGCCTCCAACAGAGTAGGTAAGGCCGAAACCTGTTGTGTGCTTGTAATTGAGGTCCAGTTCCAATCCTTCGTTGATCACTTTCATATCGGCAGCGTTTGTCCATTGTTCCTGGAAGGGAACGATCGGATCAGCCGGGATGATCTTCAGGAGCATCTTGCTGGTCACCTTCCTGAAATAATCCACCGTACCACTGAGTGCGCCGTTCAGCAATTCGAAGTCCACGCCCGCATCGGCCTGGCTGGATACTTCCCATTGGATATCAGGATTGGCGAACCTGCTATAGGTGGTGCCTGAAGGATAGGTATTGCCGGGATACAGCGGATAACTATTATTGCTATTGGTGTTGCTTTGGAAATAGGCGAGTGTGATCTTGGGAGGGATCTCCTGGTTGCCTGTTTGGCCATAACCCGCACGCAGCTTCAGGTTGCTGAAAATGGAATGCTGCATGAACTCTTCTTTGCTGGCCACCCAGGCAGCAGAGAAGGAAGGGAAATAACCATACTTGTTATTGGAACCGAATTTGGAAGAGCCGTCGGCACGCAATGTTGCGGTCAACAAATATTTTTCATTGAACTGGTAGTTCACTCTTCCGAAGAAAGATTGCAGCTCATTGGTATTGGCCGTACCCTTGGGACGGGTGCTGGTGAGATCCGTTCCGGTACCGGGGTCATAGATCGGCTCTACCTGCGAAACCGGGAAATTGCCTACATTAAAAACACGATCCTGGTACCAGAACTTCTGGTAAGAATGACCAGCCAGCGCTGTCAGCTTATGTTTGCCGAATGAAGTGTTGTAGGTGAGATAGTTCTCAACCAGGTAATTCCTGTTGATGAAATTCCAGGCGGCCAGGCTTCCGGTGCGGAGTGGTTGCAGGTTGGGCAGTGATTGGATATCGCGGCTGGCAGATGAATTGTCTACACCGAAATTGATCTTGTACACAAGCCCTTTCATCAATGTCAATGATCCGCTGAGATTACCCAATACCCGGTTGGTAGTGGTGATATCCTTATCCAATGCCAGTGTTAGCAGGGGATTGGTACCATTCTGGAATGCATAGGGCTTTCCATCTTCGCCATAGGCAGGCAGGGTAGGATTGGTGCTGAGCGCGCCACCGATCAGTGAACCGATATTGGGCCTCGTGTTCACCACATTGCTGGCAGCCAGGTTCATTTCTATCAGTAGCCGGTCTTCCAGCAATCTCTGTGTCATATTGAAACGGCCGTTGTAACGTTTTACATCATTGCCTTTGAGGATACCATTCTGTTGTTGCAGGCCACCAGAAGCATAGTAGGTGAATTTATTGGCGCCACCAGACAAAGCGATATTATGATTATGGGAGAAGGAAGTCCGGGAGATCTCATCCTGCCAATCTGTATTGCCTTTGAAATCCTGTAAAGCCCCACCCAATGCAGTCACCTGTTGTTTGTATGCTTCCGCAGAGAACACAGGAAGTTTCCTGGCCATCTTGCTGAAGCCTCCGTTGAAACTGTAATTGAGATTGCTGGTGCCTGATTTTCCTTTTTTGGTGGTCACTATCACAACGCCATTGGCGCCGCGGGTACCATAGATGGCGGTAGCGGAAGCATCTTTCAATACATCGATACTTTCAATATCAGTAGGATTGATGAAACTGAGCGGATTGATAGTGCCACCCGTACTGGTATTATCGAGTGGCAATCCGTCGATCACATACAGAGGAGTATTATCCGTTCTGATACCACCAGGCCCGCGGATAGTGATGCTCTGTGAACTACCGGGCTCGCCGCTGGCGGAGGTCACGTTCACGCCAGCCACCTTGCCTTGCAGCAATTCTTCAGGAGAGTTGATGATGCCTTTGTTGAAATCCCCGGCACGGATCGTTTTGATGGAACCGGTCACATCTTTTTTGGATGCTTTACCGTAGCCGATCACTACCACTTCTTCGTTGGTGCTGGCAGTGGATAATTCCATTTTTACATTCAGATCGATATTTCCTGATGCATCAGGTGTTTGAGCGGAGAGGGTCTTTTCCGCATAACCAATATGCGAGAAAGTGAAACTGAAACTTCCATGGGCATCCAGGTCGGAGAGGCTGAATGCGCCTTTACTGTTGGTTTGTGTAACTCTTTTGAAGGGACTTTTTTCATTGACCACCAGTACGGTGACTCCCTCGATGGGCTGTCCTTTTTCGTTGGAGATCGTTCCGGAAGCAGTAGCCTTTTTGGTTTGGGCTAAAGAGGGAAATTGAATGAGCAACAATGCCAGCAATAACATTGCGCCCATTTTTCCCAATGGGTAATTAAACTTCATGTGAATCTTGTTTGGTTCAGGCCGCAAAGTTGTTTCATTTTTAAACCGCTATTATGTTGAAAGGATTATGGATTCATTAACTAAATCCTACGGGAATATTATATGGTGCGGCTTTCGGCCATTAATGGCCTTGTTCATGCAGAGTTAAGATTGCGTTGATAATTCGGAAACATTGCTGCTCTACTTTTGACCATTGCATCAATGCCTTTGTTTATTTCTTTCTCCTGAATCACCTGATAACTATGCAACAAAAATTCCTGGGCCCTTTTCATTCAGTACATAAGATCGCAGTTTGGCTATTGTTATTGACAACTGTTTCAGCGGTATCACTCGCGCAAGCGCCATTGGTAGATGATCTCGGATATAAGGGTGGTTCCATCAAAGGCATTGCCAAATGGGACAAGAGCCTCAATTTTATTGTTATGGGAGATTGGGGCCGTAACGGAGAGAACTACCAGAAAGAGGTGGCAGACGGAATGGGGAAGGCTGCACACGACCTGGATGCTGATTTCGTGATCGCTACCGGCGATAATTTCTATCCTTACGGAGTGGCCAGTACGCAGGATTATCATTGGATCAGTTCCTTTGAAAGTATCTACAGGGCGCAGTCGCTCCATGTAAGATGGTATCCCGTACTGGGCAATCATGATTATGCATCCAACCCCGATGCGCAGGTTGAATACAGCAGGATCAGCAGTCGCTGGACTATGCCTTCCCGGTATTACTCCAAAAGATTCTTCATCGATGGGGATACTTCGCAATCTGTGCTGATGGTATTCATGGATACCGATCCGTTGGAGAAAGTGATGAGGGGAGTGAAGCCAGACAGCCTCAAATATCCTTCAGGCACCATGGAAAAGCAACTGGCCTGGTTACAGCAAACCCTTAGTGAGCGCGCTGCGTGGAAGATCGTTATAGGCCATCATCCGCTGTACACAGGAGGATGGAGAAAGAATTCTTCCGATACAAAGAATATGAAAGAGCTCCTGGAACCTGTATTCAAAAAATACGGAGTGGACCTGTATATCGCAGGCCATGAGCATCATCTTGAATATACAAAGCCCGAAGGGAAAACCCATTATATCATTTCCGGTGCCGCTTCTGAAGCCCGTCCTGTTTCTTTGAATCCCAATGGTGGTAAATTCGCTGCAGCCGAGCAGGGATTTGCAGCCTTCACCATGAAGGGCAACAAGATCATGATCCAGTTCTTCAATTACAAGGATGAGATCATCAATACCAGCATCATCCAAAAATAAATCCCTCCATACTTCCCATGCGTATGCGTCGTATTTTCTGTTTGCTGATCCTGTCCGGTTTTACTGCAGGAGCACAGCCGGTTGTATACAATACTTCCAATGCACATTCCCACAACGATTACGAACAGCCGATTCCTTTCCTGGATGCTTACCATCAGCAGTTCGGAAGTATCGAAGCGGATGTTTTTTACCAGGCTGATCCTGAAGAGCTTTGGGTGGCGCATACGGCGGCAGAGTTATCTACCCAAAAGCGCTCCCTGGATTCTCTTTACCTACTGCCACTTTCAAAGTTCATCCGCAGCAATAACGGATCTGTGTGGAAAGAAAAAGATCGAAAGCTGCAACTGATGATCGACCTGAAAACAGCGGCAGCGCCTACTTTGAGCCTGCTGATCAAAAAGCTTCAGCAATATCCCGAGATCATCAATTGCCCTGTACTGCGCATCGTGATCTCAGGCAATCGCCCTGACCCTTCGCAATATGCTTCCTATCCGTCGTTCATCTGGTTCGATGGTGAGATCGGTACCCGCTATAGCAGCGAGGCCCTGGGCAAGATCGCGATGATGAGCGCTCCCTTGCAGCAATTCACGTCCTGGAATGGCAAGGGCAGGATACCGGGTACGGAAATGCCCGCCATCGAACAGGCTATAGCTGATGTACATGCGCTGAATAAGACCGTTCGATTCTGGGGTGCCCCGGACAATATCAATACCTGGTATACCATGATGCGCCTGAAAGTGGATTATATCAACACAGATCATATCCAACCACTGGCGGCCTTCCTAAATAAATTGCCACAGCGCATCTCTTATAATAACCCGTCGCACGACGTATACACGCCCACCTACAAGTCCGATGGCGTGGACAAACCCGTAAAGAATGTGATCCTGCTGATCGGGGATGGTATGGGATTGCCACAGGTATATGCCGGATATACCGCGAATCATGGTAAGCTAACGTTGTTCAATATGCGCAATACTGGTTTATCCAGGACCAGCTCACATGATCATTATATCACGGACTCTGCGCCCGGGTCAACCGCATTCTCTACCGGGGAGAAGACCAATAACCGGTTTGTAGGCGTAGATCACACGGGCGCGAGGCTGCCGCTGATCCCGGAACTGATCCATCCCAAAATGGTGAGTGGTATCATCACTTCCGGCGATATCACGGATGCAACGCCGGCCGATTTCTATGCGCATCGTATGGCAAGGGACAGTTCGGCTGCCATCTTTGGTGATCTGGCTGCATCGCCAGTGCAGTTTGTGATGGGATCTGGCAACAAGGCTTTCAATCCATCCCTCCGTGAGCAACTGCAACAGAAAGGCTTTACCGTAACAGGGTTGCTGGATAGTGTGAATACCACTTCAAAACAAAAATGGGTAGTGATGGACCCCGTGGCGGGCAAACCAGTGGCAAAAGGCCGCGGGCCCTGGCTCGGCAATGCCTTCACCAAATCAGTGGAAATGCTCTCTTCTTCCGGCAAAGGTTTTTTCCTGATGACGGAAGCGGCACAGATAGATCATGGCGGTCATGATAACAATCTCGACTGGCTGGTGACGGAAATGCTCGATTTTGACCAGGTGATCGCTAAAGCGCTTCAGTTTGCCGATCAGAATGGTGAAACACTGGTGATCGTTACAGCCGATCATGAGACTGGTGGCCTCACCTTATTGGAAGGCGATTATGCCACGGGATCCGTTAGTGGACAATTCTCCACAGATGATCATACTGCACTGCCTGTTCCTGTATTTGCATACGGTCCGCGCTCTCAATTGTTCAGGGGCGTATATGAGAATACGGAATTGTTCAGGAAGATACTGCAGGCATTGGGAATGAAGCAGAAATAAGCTCCGGCTTGATTCTAATGAGATTCTAATGCTACCCGCAACGGCATGGGTTTACCTTTAATCCCAGCAGTGATAATCTAAATTGCCGGAATGCAGGAAATCAAGATCACCCATAAACAGGAATATCTCCATAAAAAATATCCCTTTTCATCCATTCCTTCATTGACAGACAGGCGTTATTGCATGCAATGCAAGAGCGAGATCGTGGTAGGGGAGTACAAGGTTTTCAAAGAGGGTAATGGAAAAGAAGTGATATGCTGCCCCAATGCTCCCGCCTGCAATGGTACGGTGATGGACTGGTACAAACTCCATTAGCCCCCGTTTAGTAGATTATCCTCCGGCCTTTGTAGAAAAATCCTCCGTCATCCTTTTACTGATCGGAACTTCAGGCTTACTATGAACTGTATTATAGTGGACGATGAGCCTATTGCCCGTCAGGGAATGATCAACCTGATCCATAAGGTGCCTTTCCTGGAATTGAAAGGCGTATTCAGGGAGCCCATGGAAGCCAGGCCCCTGCTGGATAGCAGCCCCATACATCTCGCATTCCTCGATATCCGGATGCCTGGCATCAATGGACTGAGCTTTGCACGTACCCTTCCCGAGCAAGTGATGGTAATCTTCACAACGGCTTATGCCAAACATGCGCTGGAAAGCTTTGAAGTGAATACGATCGATTATCTCACCAAGCCCATCAGTGAAGAAAGATTCCTGCAGGCGATAGAAAAAGTGAAACGTATCTGGAATTTTGGCAGGGAAAGAACGGAGCAGAAACAGCATGCCATGAGCATCATGATCCGCGCCGACCGGAAATTCCACCATGTGCACTTCCAGGATATCCTGTATGTGGAAGGGATGAAGGATTATGTAACGATCTATCTTACAAAGAACCGTAAACTCATCACTGCCATCAACCTGAAGAATATCAGGTCTAAACTGCCGGGCGATATCTTCAGCAGGATCAGCAAATCCTATATCGTCAATAAGCGGCATATCACCTCCATGAACAACCGATCTGTGTATATAAAAGATATCCGTATTCCACTGGGGGAGATCTTCAGGGAACAATTCCGGAAAGATTGTTCCAACGACCCCTGTTTTCC
>JAGIAP010000238.1 GCA_017744805.1 Chitinophagaceae bacterium
GGGCTACCAAGTCGCCCGAGCAAGCAAGGGATATCGTGCAGGAAGTCTTCCTCAAACTCTGGGAAAAACGCGATACGCTGGACACCATCCGGGATACCGAAGCCTGGCTGTACCGGATCACCGGCAACAAACTGATCGACTTCCTCCGCAAATCCGCCGCAGACCACCGGCTGAAAACCGCCCTCTGGAGCAAGACCCAACCAGAGCTCAACGAACCTGAGCAAATCCTCGAAGCCAGGGAATGCAATCGCAACATCGATACTGCTGTAAAACAATTACCTCCTCAACGTCAACTCATTTATCGCCTCAACCGCGAAGAAGGTATGAACTACCAGGAAATTGCCGATACCCTTTCTCTCTCCCGCCATACCGTTAAGAATCAAGTCTACTTTGCACTGCGTTATATCCAGCGTTTCCTCGGTCTCTGAAAATTTATCCTCATGATAGGAACATCGCTTTCCTGCTTCGTCTTTAATGAAGGCGGTAGTGTCTGCTTGCCCGGAACCATCTGAAGCATGCTCCTTTTCCCGCTCATTCAATCAATAATATGGAAGAAAGGATCCAATACCTGCTCCGTCAATATCTCGACAACACTTGCACCAAACAGGAGTTCGATGAATTGTTCGCATGCCTGGAACAGATGGACGACCATTCACCACAACGGGAACAACTATTACAGGTGCTCCTGGATCAGCCTTCAGCGCAAACTCCTTTCCGCGCATATAAGCGCCTTCCGGCATGGCTGATGCCTATCGCAGCCAGCGTATTGTTATTGGCCGGCGCGGCTGCCTGGGTATATTTCTCACCAAAAGAGAACACGCAGCCCGCCACTAAACCGCTTGCCTTCCAGCCCGTGCTGAAAAAATCCACGCAGCGTTCGGAAAGCACCTACCTGGTGCTGCCAGACAGTACGCAGGTTTGGTTGAATGCCGCCAGCACACTGGAGTTCCCCGAAAACTTCGGAGAAGGCAAACGGGAAGTGGTGCTGAAAGGAGAAGCCTACTTTGATGTGAAGCATGCCGATAAAATTCCCTTTATCATCTACACCGGCAAAGTGAGCACGGTAGTGCTGGGCACAGCTTTCAATATCAAAGCCTACCCGGACCTGGAGAAGATCACCGTAATGGTAAAAAGAGGAAAAGTAAAAGTGAGTTATGATAACCAGGCAGTAGCCATGCTCACCAAAGGACAACAGGTGAGCATCAACAATACCGACCATGCCATCAGGGAGAAAAAGCTCAGAGAAGAAGAGACCAATACCTGGCAGGACGGCAATCTCAATTACGATGAATACATCATGCAGGATATCCTGGCAGACCTGGAGCGTGTGTACAATGTGCAGATAAAAATGGAAGACCCTACCCTCCGCCAATTCCGCATCTCTACCGCTTTCAAACGGGAACAGGGATTGGAAACTGCGCTGGAGATACTTTGCAAACTGACCGATACCCATGTGAAATTCGAGAAAGGCATTTATATCATCCAATAAATACCAACCAAACTAAAAAAACATGTCGCCACCAGCATAAAATAAAACGGACCGAACCAGTCGCAACCTGGAACGGCCCTTCGTTTAGTAAATCCTGTTTAAGAATCTAAACAACCAAAGCTATGAATTTGCATCCGAAGATGCATGGGATTTTATTGCCATGCATTCCCAAACGAATGAAAGTGTTTCTTATGAGAATGATGATCCTGGCCTGTTTACTAACCCTTAATGGCATGCTGATGGCTGGAAGATCCTCTGGTCAGGATCTCAGCAAAATAAAGCTGTCCATCGAGCTGAAGAATTCCTCGCTCAAAACAGCCCTCAGGAAGATCGAATCTGCTACAAAACTGATCTTCACCTACAAAACCAATGATATCGCTGGTTTTGATAATATCACTTACGCTGCCGATGAAGTGAGTGTAGAAAAGCTGCTGGCCATTCTGCTCAGCAATACTGATCTGCAATACGAGATGGTGAAAGCCAATATCATCATCAAAAAGATGCCTGCTGCCATTACGGTGGCCGGTATTCCTGCCGATGGAGGCATCAAAGGGCGGATCACCAACCAGGCCGGCGTAGCATTGCCCAATGCATCCGTAGTGGTGCTGGAAACCAATGCCGGCACTGCAGCAGACGCCAAAGGACAATTCACCTTGTCAGGCCTCAAACCGGGTAAATACCGGCTGCAGGTCTCTGCCATCGGTTTCACCACCGAAGTGCGGAATATTGAAGTGAAAGATGGCGTGGTCACAGAGCTCAATTTTCAGTTGAACGAGGATAAGTCGAGCCTCACGGAAGTGATGGTAACAGCCCTGGGTATCCGAAAAGAAAAAAGATCCTTAGGCTACTCCGCCCAGGAAGTGAAAGGGGATGCGCTGGCAGCCAGCCACCAGACCAATATCATCAATGCCCTTCAGGGGCAGGCCGCAGGTCTGCAGATCAACTCCGGTGGCGGCGCACCCGGCCAGGGAGCCAAGATCATTCTCCGGGGTATCAACTCACTGGACCCCAATCGTGATTTTCAACCTCTCTTCGTGATCGATGGCATCCCTATCGATAACACCACCGATGTATCTGACGGCAGCAGCCTGAAAGGCATGAGCAACCGCGCCGCGGATATCAATCCGGATGATATCGAATCCATCAATATCCTCAAAGGCGGCGCTGCTACTGCATTATATGGCCTTCGTGCTTCTACCGGCGCCATCATCATCACTACCAAATCAGGTAAGACCGGCAAGCTGCGCGCCAGCGTTACCAGCACCATGGGATTTGACCGGATCAACAAATACCCGGAAACGCAAACCACCTACACGCAGGGATGGAAAGGGGAATATGATCCCAACAGCTTCTGGTCTGCCTACGGCCCTACCGTAGCCGAAGCAAAAAAGATAGATCCAACACACCCGGACGAACTGTTCAACAACTATAAACACGGATACAAGAACGGCCACTCCTACCGGACCAGCCTGAACGTTTCAGGAGGTACCGACAAAGCCATCTTTACCGGCGCCTTCTCCCAGTTCAATCAGGACGGCATCATGCCCTTCACCGACTACAAGAATTATTCAGCCAAGCTCGGTGGTGAATTCAGGTTCTCGGAGAAATTCCGCTTCGGTAGCTCCATCAACTATATCAAATCCGGCGGACGCAGAGGAGATGCAGACCGCTACAACGAAAGCCTTACCTACTATGCACCAAGATGGGATATCTGGGATTATATCAAACCCGATGGCACACAAAAAACGATCGTGGGAGCAGATATCGATAATCCCATTTACCAGCTCTATGGAAAAGCTTACACCGATGATGTAGACCGCATCATCAGCAACAGCAATTTCCTGTATGCCCCCGTAAAATGGCTGGATATCAGCTACCGCCTGGGCCTGGACATGTACAATGATTCCCGCAGGCAAACCACGCCCGGCCCACTGGGACTGCCCGATGAGATCTACCCCGCAGGCGATTTCTACTATGGCCGCGTGATGGAGTACAATATCAAGAACTCCACTTTCAACTCCACCCTGATGCTGAACTTCAAGAATGATATCGGCAAACACCTGAAATCATCTTTCAAGATCGGACATGATCTCTATAACACCACCCGCACATCCGTTTACACACAAGGGGATACATTGGAAGTGCCTACCTTCTATTATCTCGACAATACGAAGAAAAGGATCACCAAGAACTACCGGAAAGACTACCGCATCATTGGTGTGTTTGGCGACTGGACCCTCGGGTGGGATAATTTCCTTTTCCTGACCTTCACAGGCAGGAACGACTGGACCTCCACCCTCAAAAAATCAAACCGCTCTTTCTTCTACCCTTCTGCAAGCGCAAGCTGGGTATTCTCTGAAAATATCAGGATGCCGGACTGGGCTACTTTCGGTAAGCTGCGCTTGTCTGTTGCTAAGATCGGAAAGGACGCGCTTTCCTACGCCACTTCCACCGGCTTCCTGATCAATGAACCACTTACCAATGGAGTACTTCCTTTTGAGCTCTCCAATCAGACCGGCGACGAAAATCTGAAACCCGAGTTCACTACTTCTTATGAGGCCGGTTTCGAATTGCGATTCCTCAAGAACCGCATCGGTATCGATTTCACCTATTACAACAATACCAGTAAGGACCTGATCATCCCCGTGAAAGTTCCTGTGACCAGCGGTTATGATCAGATCTACCTCAACTCCGGCAGCATCCGCAACCAGGGTGTGGAGATCAGTGTGAATGCCACGCCGGTGCAAACCAAAGACTTCACCTGGGAAGCGCGCGTGAATTTTACCAGCAATAAGAACAAAGTGCTGGACATCTATCCTGGCCTCACCGAGATACCGCTGGCAGACCAGTTTGGATACCTGAGCGCCACCGTTACACAGAAATATATTCCCGGTTACCCTGTAGGCGCCCTTTTCGGAAGGACCTACAAACGTTATTTTGGAAGTGATAAGGAAGATGCGATGAACCTGGATAAAAGCCGTCCCATCGTGATCGGCGCCAATGGTTTTCCTGTGCTGAACCCGGCATCCAAGCAACAATATATCGCCAATTCGCAACCCAAATGGATCGGGAGTTTCAGCAGCACTTTCCATTACAAGAACTTCACGCTCGGATTCCTTTTTGATGCACAGCAAGGCGTATATCGCTACAATCAGCTCGCTAATTTCATGGCCTCCTTTGCCTTGCAGAAAGGCTCAGAAGACCGTAACGATATCAAGATATTCGATGGCGTACTGGCCGATGGCACCCGCAATACCAAACCCGTTTGGTTAGGCCAGGGCGTAGGGCCCGATGGCGTCGATTATGGTAACGGCTATTACCGCAACGTTTATCGCGGCGCTTCCGAAACCTTTATCGAAAACGCTTCCTGGATCCGCCTGAGAACCCTCAATATCGGATATACGATCCCGGCAGAGATCGTTCAACGTTCAGGATTCATCAATGGGGCCACTATCAGCGTGGCAGGGAACAATCTCTGGTTGCACACCAAATATACCGGGTATGATCCTGAGTCCAGCTCCACCTCTTCGGGCAGTGTAGCCGATGGCTTTTCAGGATTCACCTATCCCGCTGTTCGCAGCTTCCTCGTTTCCTTAAACCTTAACTTCTAAAACCAGTAACAATGAAAAGAATTTCCTATATACTCGCAGCAGGGGTTTTAGCAGTAAGTTCAACTGGTTGCGATAAATACCTCGACAAGCTGGACAATCCCAATCTGGTAAAGGAACCGCCACTGAATGGCCTGCTCACCACCAGCACCTATCAGACCTCCTACGATTCTTACCTGATGGGCGATATCGTTTCTTACTACACACAATACCTTGCCTCCAACAGCAAGGCCAGTGATGGCGATATCTATAATGAAGTGGATTACTCAGGCACCTGGAAGAATTTCTATACGGCCATGATGAATATCCGCCAAATGATGGATAAAGCAGAAGAAAGCAAAGCCTACAAACATCTTGGCGTAGGTAAGATACTGATGGCCTACAACCTCAATATGCTCATCAACAGTTTCGGTGATGTACCTTACTCAGATGCCTTGAAAGGATTGGATATGCTGGTGCCCAAATTCGATAAACAGGCAGACCTGCACCAGACCTGCATGCAATTGCTGAACGATGGCATTACCGATCTGAGCAAAACGGATGTATCGCCAGACCTCAATGCCAATAACGATCTCATCCACAAAGGCAGCGTATCCGCCTGGATCAAAACTGCCTGGGCGCTCAAAGCAAGGTTCCTGACACAATTCACCAAAACCGCTGCCTACAAGCCTGTTGATGTGTTGACCGCTTTGACAAAGGCCTACAGCGCCAACAGTGATGATGCAACACTTACTGTGTTCGATGGCAGGAGCCCCTGGAATGCCGTTTCTTACAACAATACCCAACTTGATCTGGATGGATGGCTCAGCTCGCAATATGTAGATGCGCTCAATGGCACCACCTACGGATTGAAGGATCCACGCCTGCCACTGATTGCCAGCATCACCAAATTCGGTGACTATCGCGGCACCCCCAATGGAGCAGGCCGTATCGGCACCGGAACCGATGATGAAGAATCCTATCTCTGGATCAATGGATTCTATTCAAAAGGCAATGCGCCCCTCCTGCTGGTCACCTATGCGGAGATGAAATTCATTGAAGCAGAAGCCGCCTTCCGCAACAATGATCGCCCTACCGCCTATGCCGCTTACCTGGCAGGCATTGGAGCACATATGGACAAAGTAGGGGTTGATCCCGATGATAAGAAAGCCTATATGGAGAACCCGATAGTGGCGGTGGGTCAGGCTAACCTCACCCTCGATCTTATCTTCAAAGAAAAATATGTGGTGATGTTCCTCAACCCCGAAGCATGGGTGGATGCACGCAGGTACGATTACAAGTACAAAGATTTCACCCTGCCACAGAATGCAGCGATGAATACTTTCATCCGTCGCCTGGCTTATCCAACCGTTGAAACCAGCCGGAACGCGAAGAATGTTCCATCCATCAAAGGCCTTGACGAGCGCCTGAGCTGGGATCAATAAAATATAAGAGCTGACTGAAGGGATAGCGAAATGCTTCCCTTCAGTCACCTCTTTTCCATGTACAAATTCTATCAAATGAAACAGTTGTTTCTCAGGATATCCATTGCCCTTTCCTTGTTTTCCTGCCTATCAGCCACAGCGCAATCCTTCTCTCTCGGATCTGTTACCGGCTATCCTTTTATCAGCGATATCACTGCTGCTACCAAAGGATCACGCATAGCCTTTGCCGTGAATGAAAAAGGGTTTCGGAATATCTATGTAGCGGAAGGGCCGCAATTCGCGATACGCAAGCTCACCGCTTATGATAAGGACGAAGGCCAGGAAATATCTGGCGTTATGCTCACACCCGATGGTAGCCGGGTCTTGTATGTGAGAGGAGCTGATCATGGCGCATTCGATGAAACCATTCCGCGCAATCCTTCTTCTTCCACCAGTCGTCCCAAAATACAGTTGTACTCTATTCCATTTTCGGGTGGCGTACCCAAATTATTGGCTGAAGGGGATGATGCGGTGATCTCGCCAGATGGGAAACAGGTGGCCTTCATCAAGGATCATCAGGCATGGATCGTTCCGGTTGACGGCTCCGCTCCTGCCCGGAATCTTTTTTACGATAAGGGCCGTACAGGCAGCTTGCAATGGAGCCCGGACGGATCGAAGCTCGCATTCGTTTCTTCACGGGGTGATCATGCTTTCATTGGGGTGTTCACCAATACCGATGCGCCCATTGAATGGATAGCGCCGGCATTTGCGCGCGATGCCTCCCCAAGATGGTCGCCGGATGGAAAGCAACTCGCCTTCATCCGCCGCCCTGCTTCAGGAGGTGCGCCAGATTCGCTGACCACAGACCGCCATCAGCCATGGGCCATATTTACAGCCGATCTCAGCACGGGGAAAGCCGTCCAGCGCTGGAAGGCACCGGAAACACTCAGGGGCTCCGTGCCTGCCAGTAATGGCCGGTATAATCTCAATTGGGCCGCTGGCAACAGGATCATCTTCTTATCTACCCATGATGGCTGGCCGCATATCTATTCAATGCCTGCCGATGGCGGAGAGCCCATCCTGCTCACCCCCGGTAATTACATAGTTGAACATATCAAACTCAGTCCGGATAAACAATGGCTCACCGGCAGTGCCAATACCGGCAGCGATACGGCCGACTATGACCGGCGGCATATCATCCGCGTACCGGTGAACAGACCGGAGATGGAACTGATGACGCCGGGAGCAGGTATCGAAACCTTTCCGGTGATCACCGGCGATGGAAAGAATTTGGTATTCCTGAGCGCTACGGCACAACGCCCGTCGTTGCCGGCAGTGCTCCCGCTCACCACCCGCAAACAACAACTGATCGGCGAAACCCTGGTCCCTAAAGGATTTCCAACGGATCAGTTAGTAACACCAAAACCTGTCCGGTTCAAAGCGCCTGATGGGCAAACGGTGTACGGACAATTATTCCTTCCCAATAATATTTCCGGAAAGACCGCTGCCGTACTGTTCATTCACGGTGGTCCGGAAAGACAGATGATACTCGGCTGGCATTACGGTGACTACTACTCGAACACCTATGCATTGAATCAATATTTGGTGAGCAGAGGTTTTATCGTGCTCTCGGTGAACTATCGCCTGGGGATCGGCTACGGCTATGAGTTCCAGAACCCGGCCCATCCCTATCTCTATGGAGCATCCGAATACCAGGATATCAAAGCAGCCGGCGAATGGCTGGCATCGCATCCATTGGTGGATGCGTCGAAGATCGGTGTATACGGAGGTTCCTATGGCGGCTTTCTCACGGCATTGGCGCTGGGTCGCGATTCTAAATTATTTGCAGCAGGCGTGGATATCCATGGCGAACATAACCTCACTGTATTTGGCCCGGATATCACCAAACCCGAACAGGCGCCTGATCTGGCACTGGCCAAACAACTGATCTGGCCATCCTCACCCATTGCCTGGCTGGATAGCTGGACCTCCCCCGTGCTGCTCATTCACGGAGATGACGACGGCAATGTAGAATTCAGCCAGAGCATCGACCTGGTAAGGCGTTTCGAGAAAAAAGGATTTGCTTTTGAAAGCCTGGTGATACCCAATGAAACCCATCACTGGATGCAATATTCCAATACATTGAAAGTGGACGCCGCTATTGCGGAGTTCCTTGAAAGGAAATTATTGAAGAAATAAACCGATCCTCATGCCTCGTTCAATACTGCTGTTAATCTTCCTGTTGTTCTCCATCACCAACCTGCTGGCACAACCGAAGGAGCAATTGCCCCCGGACCTGGACAAGTATATCCAAAAAGTACTGCAAACATTTGAAGTGCCCGGCGTAGCTGTAGGCATCGTGAAAAATGGAAAGACCATACTGGCAAAAGGATATGGCATCAAAAAACTGGGCCATCCAGAGCCGGTGGATAAACA
>JAGIAP010000239.1:0-2340 GCA_017744805.1 Chitinophagaceae bacterium
AGACAGTTTATATGCTTCTCCATCAAAGGAAAGCTGATGAAATGCCATATTGGTGGCACGGCATCGGCAGAGAAAATATGGAAAAACTGCTACCCCTGACCAAAGAGGATTCATTGAAAATGAGTTTCAGAGAATTATCGGACCGGGCAGTAGCTGAGCTTAAGACCGGGAATACGGCAACCGGACTTTCCATCCTTGAACAACTCTACCGGTTATATCCAAACGAATACAATATCGTAGCCAACCTCGGCACAGCATATGAGCTCAATGGTAACAAGAACAAAGCACTCGAGTTTTTGAAAAAGGCAGTATCCATCAAACCACTCTCCCACTTTGGCTCCGAATGGATCCATATCCGCATACTGGAAGAAGAACTTGCAACCTCTCCCAATTACAAGAATATCATCAACCTGGGGATCAGTGATTACCAGAAATGGCTAACAGACAAAACCTATCGCTTTCCGCGCCCTGCAGATTCCCTTAAATTGCAGATCGCGTATCAACTTCATGAACGAATAAAATTCATCGCGCCCCCCAATAAAACAATCGGTCAGTTGGTAACGGACTTCGCCGATATCGTATCTAAAACTGACTCACTGGGAGCTGCCAAAGAATTCTACCAATTTGCATTGAGTTATGATCCCACCCTCCGCGATACCATCGCTGTTCGTATCAAAGGAGTAGAATTTTCTCAAAAAGAAGTGAAGAACACTTTCCGCTGGGCCACTATCGTTTGGGCCATTCCCTTACTGGCACTGATCCTGATATTCTTCGCCTGGCTGAAGAGTATGAGAAATCAAAAGAGAACAGAACAATGATTCTTCCCCCAATAAAAAACCGGCCTCATCGCCGGTTTTCTTTTTATAAAGATCAGTAATGATCATTTAGTCTCTGCTGTTTCAGCGCTCACGAACTCCTGCATTCTTTTCAGGAATGCCACCAGTTTGTTCATGCTCTTGATATCATTCACGATCAGCAGGAAGCTTCTGTCCGTTTGCTTCAACCTGGCATTGTTCACCTGGGTTTGTACAAACGTAAGGATCTGCTGGAATACCGGAGATTCAAAATAAGGAGAATCGGGTTTATTGACAAAGTAACAACGGAGTGTTTCATCTTTCAGCGTCATCTTCTCAAAACCAAGTCCCAGCCCCAGTCTGCGGGCCCTCACCGTTTCAAAGAGATCATCCACCTGCGAAGGCACAGGCCCGAAACGATCGGCCAGTTCCTGCCTGAATTCCTGCAAAGCCGTTTCATCTTCTGCATTGTCCAAACGGGTATAGAGCGTCAGCCTTTCGGTGATGCTTTCCACATAATCATCGGGGATCAGTATCTCCAGGTCAGTATCGATGGTGCAATCCTGCACATAATCTTCCTGTTTGGCGATCTCCTCCTTGAAGAGATTACGGAATTCGGTACGCTTCAATTCCTTGATGGCTTCGTCCAGGATCTTCTGGTACATCTCGAATCCGATCTCAGCCATGAACCCGCTCTGTTCACCACCGAGCATATTCCCGGCGCCACGGATATCCAGATCGCGCATGGCTATCTGGAAGCCGCTTCCCAGCTCACTATGCTGCTCCAGGGTTTGCAGTCTTTTCCGGGAATCGGGCGGCAGCGTGCTCATCGGAGGCGCCAGCAGGTAACAGAAGGCCTTGCGGTTGCTTCTTCCTACACGGCCACGCAATTGGTGCAGATCGCTCAATCCGAAATGATGTGCATTGTTCACGATGATGGTATTCACGTTCGGAATATCCACCCCACTCTCCACGATATTGGTACAAATGAGAACGTCGTATTTTTTATTGATGAAGTCCAGGATCTTCTCTTCCAGCTCATGCCCTTCGAGCTGCCCATGCGCAAAGCCGATGCTGAGATCGGGGCAAAGCCCCTGTATTTTCAATTTCATTTCCGCAAGGCCCTGGATACGGTTATGAATGAAGAATACCTGCCCTCCGCGTTCGGTCTCAAAATAAATTGCATCACGTATCAGATCATCATTCATTACACCAACTTCCGTCTGTATGGGCTGCCTGTTGGGCGGCGGCGTATTGATGATACTCAGGTCCCTCGCCCCCATCAGGCTGAACTGAAGGGTTCTTGGGATAGGCGTTGCCGTTAGGGTAAGACAATCCACGTTCGTGCGAAGGGTTTTGATCTTCTCCTTATGGGCCACTCCGAATTTCTGTTCTTCATCTATCACCAGCAGGCCAAGATCTTTGAACTTCACCTCCTTGCCCAGGATAGCATGAGTGCCCACGATGATATCGATCTTCCCCTCTTCCAGTTTTTTATAGGTCTCTTTCTTCTCTTTCGAAGATTTGAAGCGATTCACATAATCGA
>JAGIAP010000239.1:2350-8684 GCA_017744805.1 Chitinophagaceae bacterium
GTTTTACCGAACCCTACATCGCCGCAAACGAGGCGATCCATGGGAGAAGGCAATTCCATATCATGCTTCACATCAGCGGTAGCCTTACTTTGATCCGGCGTATCCTCATAAATGAAGCTGGCCTCCAGCTCGGTTTGCATGTAATTATCGGGCGTATGCTGAAAGCCTTGCTGGGCCTTCCTTTGCGCATATAGCTTGATCAGGTCGAAAGCGATCTCCTTAACCTTGGTCTTGGTCTTTTCTTTCAGGCGGTTCCATGCATCACTGCCGAGCTTGTTCACTTTCGGAACGGTGCCTTCCTTGCCTGTATACTTGGAGATCTTATGCAGCGAGTTGATGTTCACATACAGGATATCACTGTCCTTGTAAATGATGCGGACCGCTTCCTGTAATCTTCCATTCGACTCTATCTTTTGCAATCCGCTGTACACGCCCACGCCGTGATCGATATGCGTAACATAATCGCCGGGCTGTAATTCGCGCAGGGTGCGGAGTGTAAGGGCTTTGTTCTTATTGTATGCCTGCTTGACCTTGTATTTGTGGTAACGCTGGAAGATCTGGTGATCCGTATAGCAAACCACTTTCAGGTCCTCATCAATGAAGCCTTCGTGGATACTGGTAGGTACGGGCGTGAAGGGGATCTCCGCCTTTAGGTCTTCAAAGATGCTGTTGAGGCGCTCCAGCTGGCGCGGGTTCTCAGCAAAGAGATAAAGTCCGAAATTCTTTGTGGACCAGCTTTTGAGATCGCGGATCAGCAGGTCGAATTGCCTGTTGAATGCGGGCTGCGCCTTTGTATTGAAATGTATCTCAACCGGGATATCATGTGCGGCAGCGTCGCCTTCGGGGAAATCCCTCCCATGGCCGAAAGCCACCACATGCCTGGATTGTAATTGTTGTTCTATCCGCAGGGCAGGCACAAAATCGTCTGGCTTCGTGTCTGTTTTTTCCATGCGCGTATCCTCATCCCCTGCTGCATCCCGCGCTTTCTGGGTGGGCGTAACGGTAGTGAGGAAAAGCTCCAGGTCTTCTTCCTGGATGATCAGTCTTTCTTTGGTAAAGGCCCAGTCCTGCAACCATACCACGGTATTCTCCGGCAGGAAGTCGAAGAGGGAGATCTTGTCTGCCGAATCGAACTGGGTGTCTACGTTCGGGATGATGGTCACCTGCAGCAGCTTGCGCTCGCTGAGCTGTGTTTCCGGATCGAAGATGCGGATACTGTCCACATCATTGCCGAAAAGCTCCACCCGGTAAGGCTTTTCATTACCGAATGAATAGATATCGAGGATACCACCACGCAGGGCGAACTGACCGGGCTCATACACAAAATCCGTTCTGTCGAACCCATAGCCAACCATTTGATCCATCAGACCATTGAGATCGAGGGTATCGCCTGATTTGATATGGATGATATTTCCGCTGAGGGTATTGGGCAGCACTACTTTCTCGAAGAGAGCTTCGGGATAAGTGATGAGCATACCTGCCCTGCCCTGCGATTGCGCAGCAAAGCGGGTAAGCGCTTCTGTACGGAGCATTACGTGGGAGGGGTTCAGCAGGCGGAAATTCTTCCTGTTCTTGAAGGAGGAAGGGAAGAAATAAAGATTGAGCGCATTGGTCAGGTTCTCCAGGGAGTTATGGAGGTAGGCCGCTTTTTCGGCATCCTCACAAACAACGAGGTGGTTCAACTGACTGGAAGAAGGATTTTGAAAGATGGTGCTGATCACAAAGCTGGCAGCACTGCCGCGAAGGTTGGCACAATGGATGCGCTGCGGCTGGGCAAAAGAGAGCCTGTCCGCCAATTGAAAAAGGCGGGGGTCTTTTTTAAACGCATCGAGCAACGACTGCAAATTCATAACTGCGGATGCAAAGGTACGAAAAAGGAAATGACCAGGCAAGGTTCCGGTAAGCATCGCCGGACGAGGCCGGCAAGGTTCCGGTAAGCATCGCCGGACGAGGCCGGCAATGTTCCGGAAACGCAGGTAGTTCCGGTTACCCGCGGTAAAAAAATCACCAAAGGAATTTTGTATATTTAGAAAAATACGATTGCATGGTACAGCCCTGGCGAACCGGTAAAGTCATTCGGATTCTGAATGAGACCAGTAATACACGTCGCTTCTGGATCGAAGTACCAGAGCTGACGTCCTTCGATTTTGAACCGGGTCAGTTTGTGACCCTCGACCTGCCCATTCATGAAAAGCCCAATAAACGCTGGCGCTCCTATTCCATCGCTTCCTGGCCCGATGGCAGTAATGTGTTTGAACTGCTGATCGTCTTACTGGAAGGCGGAGCAGGCACCACCTGGCTTTTCAACGAGGTAAGGGAAGGCCATGAGCTCACATTCCGTGGCCCACAAGGCGTTTTTACCCTGCCGGACAATATCGACCGGGATATCTTTTTCATCTGTACGGGCACTGGTATTGCGCCTTTCAGGAGCATGACCCATCATTTGAAAAGGCATCAAATCCCCCATCAGCAGATCTACCTGCTTTTCGGTTGCCGCAAATTCGGCGATACGTTGTATGAACAGGAAATGCGGGATCTGGAAAGAGAGATGCCCTCCTTCAATTACCTTCCTACCTATTCCCGGGAATCCCCGGGGAATAGCCATTGCACCGGATATGTGCATACGATCTACGAAGATATCTGTAACAGGAACAGGGTCCCGGCTATCGAAAATATCGGAGATCTGGCAGTGAAACCTGCCTGGTTCTACTTGTGTGGATGGAAAAATATGATCGATGAGGCCAAACAAAGAATCCAGTCTTTGGGATACGACCGGAAATCTATACATCAGGAACTATACGGCTGACCTTTCGGCATCTGTGCGACGCCGTTACGGGTATTTCTTGTAATGGTTGGTCCGCTTTCAATCACAGTTCCAGGGCGCAGGGGGTAGGTTCAGTGGATCAGGAATGCTTCTGAGCAGAAGACTGGGACTGGGAAACTCTTTTGGTTTCGCCCATCTTGTCTTCCTTTGTCATAGGTATTACAGGGATGGATAAGGTTTTCAGTTTCCTTTCCAGCTCTACATTTTCCTTTTGAAGATTCAGGATCTCTGCATGATTGGATACCATTTCGGTTTCAAGGGAATTGACCTTTCTTTTTGACTTAGCCAGTTCACGGGAACGGAGCATGAGACCGAAGAGAAAAGCAACCACCAAAGCACCAACTAACAAAAATACATTCACAGGGATTGTAATTAACATCATCATACGTTAAGCTATTTAGCGTGTAAGAACATAGTTCAAACCACTAATCAAATAATAAAACGACCTTAACCGGGAATTATTGGTTCCCATAGGATGATTAGCCAGGGTTTCTGTGTCGGTTGGGCGAAGAAGGACTGTCAGGTGTGGTGTATTGTAACGATAGGCGACTCAAAAATAGTTATAATATTTGTTTTTCTATCAATTCCCTGATTTTATTTATGGGTATGCGCTCCTGCTGCATGGTATCCCTGTAACGGATCGTAACTGTTTGATCTTCTTTCGTTTGATGATCTACAGTGACACAAAATGGAGTACCAATGGCATCCTGCCGGCGGTAACGTTTACCAATAGCGTCTTTTTCTTCATAGAAACAACGGAAGGACTGCTTGCATTCATCCATGATCTCACGGGCAATTTCGGGCAAGCCGTCTTTTTTGGTCAGCGGCAACACCGCTAATTTGATAGGGGCCAGCTTGGGCGCAAATCGTAAAACTACGCGACTATCCTGTTTTTCCGGTGTGCTCAGGTCCTCTTCAGCATAGGCATTGCTCATCACCATCAGGAAACAACGGTCAAGCCCGATCGAGGTCTCGATCACATAAGGGATATAATTCTGGTTGATCTCAGGATCGAAATATTGCATTTTCTTCTTGCTGAACTCCTGGTGACGGCTCAGGTCAAAGTCCGTTCTGGAGTGGATACCTTCCACCTCCTTGAAACCGATGGGGAAATTGAACTCGATATCACAGGCAGCATCTGCATAGTGCGCCAGTTTTACATGGTCATGAAAACGATACTGATCTGCAGGTATGCCCAGGCTCTGATGCCACTTCATGCGAGCCTCTTTCCAGTACTCATACCATTCTTTCTGCGAACCGGGACGGATAAAGAATTGCATTTCCATTTGCTCAAACTCACGCATACGGAAAATGAACTGACGGGCAACGATCTCATTACGGAACGCCTTACCAATTTGAGCGATACCAAATGGGATCTTCATCCTTCCCGTTTTCTGTACGTTCAGGAAGTTCACGAAAATACCCTGCGCAGTTTCAGGACGGAGATAGATCTCACTGGCTTCATCGGTAACACTACCCAATTGAGTGGAGAACATCAGGTTGAACTGACGTACATCGGTCCAGTTGGAAGTGCCGCTCACTCCGCATTTGATCTTATTATCTTCGATGAGTTGTTTCAATCCGGCCATATCATCAGCCGCCAGCAGCTTATCCATGGTGGCAAGCAGGGCTTCCCCCTCTTCTTTCTTGCCCGCTTTTTCCAGCTCGTCTGCATGAGCTTCCAGCAGGTGATCCACCCGGTACCTTTTCTTACTGTCCTTATTGTCGATCATCGGATCACTGAAATTATCCACGTGCCCGGATGCTTTCCAGGTAGTCGGGTGCATGAATATGGCAGCATCGATACCAACAATGTTCTCATGCAACTGGGTCATGCTCTTCCACCAGTAATCCTTGATATTCTTCTTTAATTCACTACCCCATTGGCCATAATCATATACAGCACTGAGACCATCATAGATCTCACTTGACTGGAAAATAAATCCGTACTCCTTACAGTGTGAAATGATTGCCTGAAAACGATTATTGTCTGTTGCCATAGCCGGCAAAGATAATATGTTTCCGCTTTAAAGCACTTGCATTTTCCATCTTCCGGAACTAAATTTGATTCAAATCCCGACCCTATGAATAAGCCAACCTCCATGGCATTCCTCACCATCCTTGTTTCCCTATATTTTATTGTCAGCGGATTGCTGAAAATGAGTAAACATGCAAGTGGCAGTTTCCTGCACAGTTTTGGCATCCTGTTATTACTGGCAGGGGTAGCCGGAGCTATTTGGAAACTTGCTGAAATAACCAAAAAGTAATATATGAATCAAAGAGAGCTCAGAAGACATATAACCAAAAGACTACGCGCCGGTTATGAGATCAACGATATGCTGAACGAATTACAGGAAAAAGGCGTCAGCAAAGAACAGGTTGATGCTGTGATGAACGATCCCCGCGACAGGGCCGCCACTGCCCGTCCGCTCAGGATCGGTATCAATATCGTTTGCATGCTGGTATTCCTGTTCATCAAGAACAAGTACAACCTGACACAGCCTGATTTGATCAAACTGGGGCTTGGAACCCTGGGCGTGATGCTCCTCAGCTCGTTGTTATTGCTCCGCTGGCAGAAAGGCTGATCATTTCAGCTTTTCATTGTTTTTGTGACGATCCGCATCACGGATATCCTTTTTCTCAAAGTTCTTTGTCAATGCTTCCGTAAGGTCCACGCCCGTTTGATTGGCCATACAGATGAGCACCCAGAGCACATCGGCCATTTCATCGGCCAGTTCTTTTTGCTTATCGGATTCCTTGAAGCTCTGATCACCATACTTGCGGGCCATGATACGGGCCAGCTCGCCCACTTCTTCCGTAAGGATAGCCATATTGGTTAGTTCGCTGAAATATCGCACGCCCACGGTCCTGATCCAATGGTCAACCTGGGCCTGCGCCTGTTTCAATGTGATCTCCATAAGTATTGATTATTCTTTGTTCTTTGAATCGATGATGATCGTTACCGGACCGTCGTTCAACAAGGCCACTTTCATATCGGCCCCGAATTCGCCGGTACCGATGGGCTTGCCCAGTTCTTCCTCCAGCCTTGCGATCAGCTTCTCATAGAGAGGCACTGCCACGGGAGGTTTACTGGCTTTGATATAAGAAGGCCGGTTGCCTTTTTTAGTGCTGGCATGAAGTGTGAACTGACTCACCAGAAGCAATTCGCCACCCATATCCTTCAAACTGATATTCATTACACCCGCTTCATCGTTGAATATCCGTAGCTGAACGATCTTGGTTGCCAGCCAGTCGATATCCTCCTGCGTATCGGTATCTTCAATACCCACCAATACCAGCAAACCCTTCCCGATGGATGAACGTATACTATTATCGATGGTCACAGATGCTTCTGTCACTCTTTGGATCACTACGCGCATAGCCGTTTTTTATGATTAACTTTATGGGATGAAGATAGAGGTTTCAAAAGAAATGCAATTCAAAACCGCCCGGAGCGGAGGCAAGGGCGGCCAGAACGTGAACAAGGTGGAAACCATGGTGGAAGGGTAT
>JAGIAP010000239.1:8694-8925 GCA_017744805.1 Chitinophagaceae bacterium
ACAGATCGCAACTGGACAACAAACAGGAAGTGATCCGGAAAACGAACGCCCTGCTGGAACAAGCCCTGAAGAAAGAAAAGAAAAGAGTGGCTACCAAACCCTCTGCTGCGTCCAAAGCCAAAAGGCTCGAAACAAAAAAGAAAGCATCACAGCAGAAGGTGAACAGACGCAAGATCAGTGACCGGGACCTTTAACCCAAACACCAAATCTATGAACCAGAAACCTAACCGC
>JAGIAP010000023.1:0-10109 GCA_017744805.1 Chitinophagaceae bacterium
ATCTCTTGCAGCGCTTTCAATTTCCCATCGATGCGCAATGCAACTGCCACGGAAAGATGATTGAACTGCCCAAAGATCTGCGGTACGTAATAAGGCTCCGAACCGGCTACTACTGAGCCTTCGGATGCAGAAAGGGCGCCAGCCATGATGCGTAACAAAGTGGATTTTCCCGCACCATTATTGCCTATGAGCGCTACCTTTTGATGATTGCCGATATTGAACTGAATATTGCTGAACAGAACATCCTTATCCGGATGCACATACGCAATTTGCTGTATGGATAACATAATTTCTTTCTTCAGGTGTGAAAAATGGAGATGATCCGGAGGGCGGACCCTACACTGTATCGCTGAAAGAAATTAAATTCTACATGAAAGATTGAATTGTAAGAGGCACAAAATTAAGGGGAACTTTGTTAAAACAAAACAATAATTATTTTATCTTTCAAATACAAGATCAGCTATTACCTGATCCTCCGTTCATTAGCCCCAATCTTTCGTTTCCCTGATGGTTGAGATATTCCAGAATATACGCGAGATCTACGAATTCAAAAAGCCCTGTGAAGAGCTGATGGAATTCATCGAATTCTTTTCAGAATCATCGGCTGCCGGCTTCGACCTTTACTTCTCAAACGGACATGCGCATGCGCAAATGTTTGCCAGCTATACGCCCACTTTTTATATCAATCTTGGCTCTCCCTATGTGATCGACCTGGACAAGAGTCGTTATTCCATCGCCGCCGATGAGGACATCCTTATTCTCCGCAACGGGCAGGTGGCCAGGCATATCCTTCCTACCGATCGCATCTTCACCGTCAAATTCTATCCGGGAGGCCTGGAAGCTGTGCTGGGCCTCAGCCAGGCAGCGCTCCATGATCAAGTGATCAAGCTGCACGAGGTATTGCCTCCTGTCCTGTTGACGAAAATGAAACAGTCCGGTGGATTTGAAGAGCGGCTTACCATCATCCAGGATCACTTGTTATCATCGTATAGTAAACGGAAACAAAAAGACCATTACCTGAAGATCGTGAACGATGCCATCGGCGAATACAGTGCTACAGGTATGCAACTGAACAGCTCCCAGGTGGCTGAAAAACTTTTCCTGACCTCAAAGACCATCAACCGGTATTTCCATAAAGCAGTAGGCGTTTCTCCCAAAGCCTATTTTTCCATACTGAGAACAAGATCGGCGCTCGGCAACTGGCTGCAAACCCACAACAGCTTTGATCCCTGGGCCTATGGCTATTATGATATCAGCCATTTTTCAAAGGATGTATTCAAACTGACGGGGACCAAACTGAGCGACCATCCATAAATTGTCCGTTTTTTACTTTCACAGGCTCCGGATAGTTTTTTTCTTTGTGAGTATGAAAACGATAGTACCAGCCTTGGTGGCATTGCTCATGATCGCCCAATCAGCTTCCGGCCAGCGATACAAGGTTAGTATACAACCCAATCCAGGCCTGGTGAAGGCCGATCCCCGCCTCATCCTGCAAACAGGTTACCTGGTAGTTCCCGAAAACCGGAGCAAGCCTCACGGCCGAAGTATCCGGTTACCATTTTTCTTTGTCCGCAGACCGGATCAGGATCCGAAAAAAAATGTCTCCCTGTATATGACCGGTGGCCCTGGTTACAGCACCACCAGAAATATCGACAGCATCAGCTATAATTCAGGGTTCCTGCGCTACGGAGGGTTTATCGCCCTCGACCAGCGCGGCACCAAAAGGGCTACGCCCTGCCTGGAATGCCATGAAGTAGATGAGGCCATCAAAGAAAGCTACCGGACAAACAGGGATCGTGATAGTCTCGTGCGGATCGCCGTGCAACAATGCCGGTCAAAATTCACGCAACAAGGTATCGACCTATCTGCCTACAATTCGGAGCAAAGCGCGGAAGACATCAATGATCTCCGGCTGGCTCTGGGCCTCGATTCCCTCACCCTTGTAGGTATTTCCTATAGCGGCGGCCTGATGCTGGCCACCGCCACCCTCCACCCGGAAGCTGTAAGGGCCCTTATCCTCAACTCACCGCTTCCCATCTTCACCAATTACGATGAAGAAGCACTGCTGAACATCAATGAAGCACTGGACCAGGTTTTTGAGGATTGCGAAAAGGACTCTTTAAACAGACCCCGGTACAACAATCTGAAACCCGCATTCCGCCAATACTTTACCGCCATCACCGGTATGAAATTCAAAACAAATTACCTGGAAAAAGGAAAAATGGATTCTATCAGTATCACCTATACGAAGAATGAATTGCTGGACGCGATCGTCAACCGGCTGAACACGGCACAGGTAAGTACCGTCCCTGGCATGATCAGGGACATCATCGATGGCAAGCACCAGCCCTGGATCAGGGAGGCCCTCGACGGCTATTTTGCCGGCGATCCCGATCTCGCATTTGGCATGCGTTATTCCATTATTTGCAGTGAACAAATATCCTATGCAGATCCCGCCAGGGAAAAACAACAGGCGCAGCTACTGCCCTGGCTGACAGGATATATCTATAACAATGTAGATCATCCGATATGCGATTGCTGGAAAGTGAAACCAGCCAACCCGGCACTGAAAAAGCCACTATACTCCAATGTGCCGGCACTGATCTCTGCTGGAGATATCGACCCCTGGTGCCGGCCTTCGTACAACAGGCTGATCAAAAAATCCCTGCCCAATGGTCAGGTGTTGATCTTTCACGACAAAGGCCATGGCGCCGGATTCTCAGCAGATGGCGTCAATTACCTGGATGGCTTTATGCAAGCGCCTTTCAAAAAATTGGCGGCTCAATCAACCAGGCATATTGCTGAGTAACTGATGATATCTATTAATTAAAATCATTTACAATAATTCCACATATCCATCTGTACCGTTCAACCTGATCCTTTGTCCATCTTTGATCAGTTGGGTAGCATTTTCTACTCCAACAACTGCGGCCAGTCCATATTCCCTGGCGATGACCGCGCCATGCGTCATCAGCCCTCCCACTTCGGTTATCAATCCTTTGATGGATACGAATAAGGGAGTCCAACTGGGATCAGTGAACGTGGTGACTAAAATATCCCCTGGTTCCAGGTCTGCCGATCCCATATCGAGGATCACCCGCGCCCTACCCTCGATGATGCCTGCCGATACAGCAAGGCCAACAATAGCCCCTGCCGGCAGGTTCTCTCGATTGTACGACCCCGTTATGATCTCACCATCGGAGGTGATCACCCGCGGTGGCACCAATTTGCCGTAGGCCCTGAATGCAACTTTCCGTTCTTCTATTAGCAGATCATCCTTCTTATTTCTCCGGAACAACTCCTCCAGTTCTTCCAGGTTAAGATAGAAAATATCATCATCCTGCTGCAGGATACCAGCGTCCTGCAGCGATTTAGCTTCTTTCATCAAAGCCTGCTTATACACGAGATAGCGGCAGATCTTATGGTACTTGGGATATTCGCGGTAACCACTAAGCTCCCTGAGCAGCTTGATCATCCGTTTTGTTTCGGCTGCTTTTTGTTCGCCTTCCGGCAATGCTTTCAATCTTTCCAGGATCTCCTTTTCCATTTTTGCCGCTTGCGCCAATCCTTCATCGAATTTCCGTTTGCCTGCGCCCGACTCAAAGTTCCTGATATTGGACAGGATGACAGGCAATAGCATGGCAGGCTTCTCTGCCCAGCGGGGCCTTGTAATATCGATCTCACCTACACAGCGCATTCCATATTTTTCAAGAAAGGATCGGATAGCTTCCTCCGCTTCCTTACCTCCTTCAAATGCAGAAAGTCCCACTAAGAAATCGTCTTCCCTGCTCTCTTTCAGATAGTCCACTACTTGTGTGTAAGGACGAATGGTATCGGCAACATCCAATAATGCCAGCCCCATTTCAGAAGTGATATTATTGGGCACAGACTGGGCCAGCTTATCAGCTACATTCTTTTCTCCCAACCAAAGCAATATCTTCTCATTGAGCCAGGTATAAGCATTCATAGCCGTCATGATCACTCCGAAACCACGGGGATCGAACAAGACAGTCTTCAATGCAACCAGGTCTTGCCGAATAAAGCCGATGAGCTCCGGACCCGGGACCAGGCGGATCTCCTCCTTTAATTTTTCCAACGATGTCTCGTTGTTTTGGATCAACTCGGTCACCACGGATGGATCATAATCTTTCAGTGTTTCATAATCCAATCCAGCAGTTTCTTTTATCCCATTCCCGGGAGCTGTATCTTTTTCCATTTCCGGCAAGGTACCGGCATAGGCTTTCCGATCCAGGATCGTTTTCAAAGCATCTTTGAAAAGCGGATCGGATTTACCCAGCACATTCACCATCATATGTCTTTTTTCCGGAGAAGCCAATTCCTTTGCGATATCTACGAACAATCTTCCCCCGGCCTGGTACATGCCGCGACCTGCCGTTTGAGTGAACAACGACAAGCCCAGTGGCTTCATGGCATCGGTCATCATCTGTTGATGACCTACAGAAATATAAACATGCTCCTCTTCATCATTGGCTTCGGGGATCGGGAAAAGTGTAGTGACCGGGCGACTCTGAACAATGTAAAGATTGTCGCCAGCCAGGCACCACTCGATGTCTTGTGGAGATCCAAACCAGGCTTCGATCTTTCTGCCCTTCTTTTCCAACCGGATGATTTGGGCATCCGAAAGCACCTGTTTGTTTTGCAGGTTTCCGTCGGGCTCTTGTTTTATTGTACCGCCTTGCTCAGCCGGATAGATGGCCAGTTGCTTGGCAGATATCTTTTTTTCTACTATCACTCCATCCCGGACCTTGTAATTGTCTGCATTGACGAGCCCTGCCACAAGCGCTTCTCCCAGGCCAAAACCCGCATCGATGGAAACCAGTTTCCTGTTAGATGTAACAGGATCAGCCGTGAACATGATCCCGGCTGCATCAGCAAGTACCATCTCCTGGATGATCACCGCCAGCCAAACAGTTTTGTGATCAAATCCATGCTGCATTCGATAGATCACCGCCCTGTCTGTATACAGGGAAGCCCAGCACTTACGGATATGTTTCAATATTTCTTCTTTTCCTGAAATATTCAGCCAGCTATCCTGCTGTCCCGCAAAGGACGCGCCCGGCAAGTCTTCTGCTGTGGCACTGGATCGTATGGCGAATGATGTATTATGGTTGGATCTTGATAAACAGGTCGTGATCTCCTCTGTGATGGCAGGGGGAATACTAAGCTCTTCTATGGCTTGCCTGATCTTTTCGCAAATTGCACCCACCTGTTTTCTATCATGGATATTGACGTCGTCAAGTTTTTTTTGTAACGAAATGATTAAAGGGTTGTTGCTGGTTACTTCTTTGTAAGCAGCCGTTGTAAGACAAAAACCCGATGGAACCTGTATGTTCTCCAATGCCGATAACTCACCGAGGTTGGCCGCTTTGGCACCAATTAGCCCAAGCATCCGCCTGGTGGCTTCAGACAGATCGATACAGTATCTCAGTTTTTCCATTTATCTGCTTTGTTTCTTGTTGAGTGAATGAGTGGTGGCCTCCATTATTTCAATGGCGCTCCGGAAATAGGTTTCTATCACCTTGAGGTCCTTTTGTGAGAACGAAGCAAGCAGTTGTTCCGATTTGTTTCTAAAGTCTTTATAAAGCGGTTGCAGTAGCGCCATGATCTTTTTTGTATCAGGGGCAATGAGCACTTTCCGCCTGTCGTCCTCAGCAAACTTTCTTCTTACCAATTTCTTTTTTTCTAATCGGTCTATCAGGCCGGTAATAGCACCTGTTGTAAGCCCTGTCAGGTTTGCAAGCTCTCCGGCAGTCATTTCCCCTTTTTCGATCAGCCAGCCAAGGTATTTATGGTCGGTACCGGAAAGGCCGGCTTTATGGCCAATAGCTTCATGCATCTGAATGGAACTATAGGCGTAGTATTGGCTCAGTTTCCTTATCTGGCGAAGGGGTTCATTTTCCATACATTATCTTATTACCTAATTATCTTATCCACTAAGATAATATAATATCACTGATCAGCCTAATTATTTCGCACCTGGGGATTGAGGGATCACCTGCTGCTGAGCTGTTTGAAACAATTCGCCGACTTGCACAAATGGGAAAGCCCCGGGGCCGGTTGGCGCCGGGACCAGAATGCTATTTCCGTTTTCTTTTTATCAGCATTACGATACATCCAATAGCCATCAGACCCGGAACTATCCAGATAAATATTATGTTTTGCTTATCAACTCCATCCAAGGTTATATAGAATTCATTATCGAGGGGTTCCCGCTTCAGGGTATTAGCCGGAAACTTGCCATAGGAAAAATAGCTCATGTTCCAAAACCCGAACTCATAGTTATATCGATCTGGCCTGCCTTCGAACACTTGTACTTCCGTACCGGTATTTGACATATGATCAGCATCACCTACCATTATGATCCGTTGTTCTTTTCCATTGATCATCCGATGCATCCGGATGGCTGTCACGAAAGGACCACTCTCGTCGCCTTCCTTCTTAGAAAGTTTCAATTGCAATGAATCCTTATCAATGGGTGAGATCCTGTTCCAGTTTAAATTTCCATCGGTCACCAATAAAGGCTCTATCACAAATCCACTATTCTTTATCTCCAAAGTGCTGGCACCGGGTAAGGCCACCATAAATGCTGTATCACCAAACCATTTTGTCCAGTTATTGAATTTTTTCGCGATCTGGGGAGAACAATTTTTCGATACTGCGGTCATATGATTGAACACAAGATCGCTGCTGTACCTTTCACTGGGCTGAACAAGCATACCATCACGTAAAGTGATCCCCAATTTATCCAATATGGGCCTGACAATTTCTCGCCTGTCAGGTTCAGATAAGATCATCATGTTGCCGCCTTCATCGATATAGCGGTTGATCCTATCAATGGCCTCCGGGGTAAAGGGTGTTCTGGGATCGGCCAGTACCAATGCTGCATAGTCAGGACTGATGGGTTTATCCGGATTCACCGTATCGCAGTCATATCCCTGGTTGATCAATGCGATCCGGTTACCCAGGGTACTGGCGAGGCTACTATAATCCCGCAGTCGGCGTGAGAAAGGATCACGCTCGATCTGGCCCGTCAGGAATCCTATTTTGGGCGGTGTTTCCACCAGCCGGTTCAGGGCTGCCGCAATTTCATCTTCCAGTGGCCAGTAAAGATTATCATCGAAAGTGCGAAGCGTAGTGATCCTATCCTTGTATTTTAGTGTAAAGAAGCACCGGTACCCTTCTGCTTTTACATCAACCTGCTTCCTGATCTCCTCTGGCCCGAGATAATCACCCAAATCGATCCCAAAATTATCGGCTTGCTCCTTTGCAATCTCTTCCAATGATTTCCCGGGATCCGTCTTGAATTTATGATAGCTGGAATCACAATCGTAATAGTATACATATTTCACGTTGATATCAGGCTTGAACCTTGAATAAGGGTCCCATTTATCCCTGATGATCCTGTTCCGTTCAGAGATCACAAATCTTCCAATGCCGTTATTCAGTAAATTCACATAAGTAGTGATCTCCAGTTTTCCATCATCCAGCTTACTCAGCATTTTACGTGTTGGGACCGAGATGGTATTGATATCGTTCCTGGTGGCATCGAAATACATATTTACGTAAGGATTATTGGTGATATACCCTGTTGCCAAAGCCACCATCACTATTACTACATATTTCATCATTCGCTGTAGCTTCGGGATCGACTCTGTAGCCGTTCTCAGCCTGATGATCGTGAAAGCAATAAAACTAGCTATTATGATCAGGAAGTACATCACATCCCTGAGATTGAACAAACCATAGATAAGGCTCACCGATTTCTCCCTGATGTTCAGGTAGAAAGTGATATCGTTTACGATCGCTATTTCCTGCCATAAGCTCCCGATATTGGTAAGCAGGGCAAAAATCGCCAGGGTTACCAACGCTGCTACCAATGCATAAGAAGTAAGGGATGAAACGAACAGGCCAATGGCGGCATAAGTGGCCAATTGCAGGAATACGCCTATAAATGAGAATAACAACTGCAAATAATCAGGCTGTTTGGTACTCATACAAAACCCTACCACCGTACACCCCACCAGCAGCATAAGGCAAGCAGTGAAGGTGAGGATGGCCAGATACTTTCCCAATACGATCTCACGTATATGAACAGGTGAAGAATACAATAATTTAATGGAACCACTCCCTATCTCCCGGCTGATCAGCCCCATCGTGATCAACGGGAACAGCATATAGAGATTGGTGAGTATCTTAAAGAAATAACCTGTCCAGCCATTGACTGTAACATCAAATGTCAGGTTCTCTATCCACAACATCGAGGACCCACCCCGTTGAAAATGACCTACAAAATTCCCCATGCTCTCGAGATAATCCAGACTGGTCATCACCATGAAGAAAATCAGGAAAAACCAGGCGATGGGGGAATAGAACAAGGAAGCCAGTTCATTCCTGGCGATATACAATATCTTTTTCATAATAAATTCTCGTTTTTCGCTTGAAGATCAGGCAAGCATTTCTAAGATTTTTTCGTTTTCTATGATGATCATTCCCTGCCGGTCTGTGGTAATGCCTTCCGTCATTTGATAGGTATAGGTGGGTTTACCATCTTTCATCACCGTTGGCATATAGCCGAACTGTATGTTTTCAGAACCGGTCAATTCAGTTCCTACTTCAATGATATGAGTGGAGATCACAAATGCACATGACCGGTAGAGTGCCAGTTTTCGGGTAACGGATAGCGTGGCATCGAATGCATCTTTTACATTGGTACCCTTGAATAATTCATCGAAGAGGATGAACAGTCTTTTCCCACTGCTCACTTCTTTGGCCACCACTTTCACCCGCATCACTTCTGCATAAAAATGGCTCCATCCAAGGCTGATATCATCCGGCACATTGATGGAAGTGAATATTCCATCCATCACTGTGAACCGCATGCTATCTGCTGCCACCGGAAAGCCCATATGGGCGAGATAAAAGGAAAGTCCGAGGGTCTTCATCCAGGTCGACTTCCCGGCCATATTGGCTCCGGTCAGGAATAACAGATTATTGCTCTTATTCAATTGCAGGTTATTCCCGGTTGCATGGCTCAAGGCAGGATGCCGGAGGTTCCGGACGCTGAGCATATTGTTTTGCGGATCATCTTCCGCTATTGCAAATAACATTTTCTTTCCCGCAGCCACTCTCGCTACGGAAATGAATACATCAAACTGGTACATGATCCGCAGTAACTCTTCCAGGTCTTGCCTGCATTTGTTCAGGAAAAGGAATTTGCATTCAGCGGCCTGCTTTACCGTATACGGATATTTTGCTTTCAACTGTTTGAGAGCAGGCTGATTGATGATGGCCTGCAAGCGGTCTTGCAGCTCTTTACAAGGGTTATCGGCTTTTTCTTTTTTCAATAGTTTACCCAGTAAATTACTGGCAGACAACAACAGCTCCTGCACTGCGTACATATGCCGCTGCTGTAAGTGGAATTTCTCCGACCGGTACAAAACCTCCTGCCCTTTCTCCTTATAACAACTGAACAAACTCACCAGGTAATTACCAGGTTTCTGTTCAGAAAGATACTGAGCCGCCATTTCAGCCATTTCAGCATTGATGCTGATCTCCAGATCCAGTTGCTGCAGGTATTGGATCTGCGCACTGCGCATATTGATCTCCTTTGCAGAACGCAGCGGGTGCATGAACATATGCTCCAGCAATAACTCTCCTCCCCTTGTCTTCACCTGGTTGAACAGATTGAACATGGAGCCGGTCTTGAACTTTCCCAACAGGTTGAGATCCGCCAGTGTTTGTTTATCTGTTATGAATGACATAGAACTTTGTTGTTTTGTTGTAAACCAGCATCCAGCATTTCCAGGATACCTTCATTTTGAATGATCACCATCCCCTGACGGTCTGCGGTGATGCCATCTTTCAGCACTCTCGTATATTTTGGGATATTGCCCTCCATGACAGTGGGCAGATATTGATATTTTATCGACAGGGGCTGCTCACGCAATAGCTCACCCGCTTCCATGATATGCGTAGAGATGATGAACTGACTCCCATTCTTGTTACAGAATGCTTTTGTCAAAGCGATAGTGGCATCATGGGCATCCTTGACATTCGTTCCCCTGAACATTTCGTCGAAGATCACGAAG
>JAGIAP010000023.1:10119-28564 GCA_017744805.1 Chitinophagaceae bacterium
ACTTCCTTCACACGCAATACTTCCGCATAATAATGGCTGGCGCCCATACTCAGGTTATCGGAAAGATTGATGCTGGTATAAATACCATCCCTGACCGAAAAATCGAACCGGGCCGCTGCCACCGGGAATCCCATATGAGCCAGGTATAGCGCAATCCCGATGCTTTTCATCAGTGTGGATTTGCCCGCCATATTGGCTCCCGTGAGAAAAAGCACATTTTGATGACTATTCAATTGCAGGTCGTTGGCTATAGCCCCATCTACATGCGGGTGATACACCTGGCGGTAATTCAGCGCACTTGTTCCAGGCGGCAAAGCTTGAGCAAAACAAAAGCCTCTCACCCTGGTTATCTTTCCCACAGCGATGTATACATCCAATCTGTATAATTCCTGTAATAGCTCCTGGATCATTTCCCGCTCATCGAACCGGATGAGTTTATCCAGGTCTCGTAATTGAAGGGAATTGAGCCTGGCTTCCTGATTCAGTTGAACGAATTGACGAACGGGATCAAAGCAGTTAGCATGGATAAGCTGATCCATCCGTTCAAAAATTCCCTGATCCTGATCCGCTATGCCTTTCACCTTTCCAAGGAATTCCCTGGTCTTTTTGAAAAGGCGGAGTGCAGCCTGTACCCCGTCATTCACAAAATTCACTTCTGCATCGGCAGATACCAGGTCTTTGAACCGCTGGCCGATATGCTGCCGTCCAATCTGGATCTGCGTTCTCACATCATCATTCCTGAGATAATAATCCAATGTTCCGATGATCTCGGATTCAATGGGGAATTCAAGCTCCTGTTCACTGAAGAACCGATAGATCCCCGATCTCCTGTTGATCTCGGTTTCATCCGCCAGCGGTTGCCGGAACAATTCATCGAGCATGGCCGCACCACCCTGGGTCCGTGTTTTATTGAATAACGCATACACGGATGGTTTGCCCATTTTTCCAAAAATCGACAGATCGCTGAGCGTTTGCTCATCAACTTTCAAATATTTCACAGTGTATTATTTTCGTTTACGTCTAATCAATAAAGCAGAACCTGCTAATCCGATAATGGCAGGAATGATCCAATACAAGATCTTTTTTTGCCAGGGAATAGCACTGGCCTGGATCTTGAATGTGACGTCCTTCCCAAAGGGACGAACCGTATTGGCAGGATATCGACCATAAGAGAACTGACTGAAACACCAGAATCCGAAGCCATAATTATATCGAACAGGGTTTCTCCCAATCAAATAGGATTCCGACAAGTAATCAGCATCAGCAGCAACGAATATCCTTTGTTCTTTTCCATTCAGCATTCTCGTCAATTTCAGGGCCGGTAAGAAACTACTTGATTCATCTTCTGATAATCTACTCAGCTTCAATTGCAGGGAATCTGCGCTCACAGGCCTGATCCTGTTCCAGATCAATTGTGGGTTGGTCTTCAATAAAGGCTCCACCAGGAATCCATCTTTTTGTACATAGTCGAAACTGCCGGATCCCCCCAGCGCTATCCGGAAAACGCTATCACCACTAAACCGGTGCTCATCATACAGGAAGCGTTCAAACTGGGGAGAGAGTTGCTGTGCTTTGGGAGTCAGCTCTGCATATACCAGATCACTGGAATTATTAGTATGTGGTTGAATAAGCATCCCTTTCCGGAATTGCAATCCCAATTTCTGCAGCAAGGGCGCCACCAATTCTTTTCGATCCGGCTCCACCGCCAGGTACAAATTCCCACCCCGATCGATGTATTGACTGATCTTTTCAAGACAGTCGTCGCTGAGCGGCTTTCTCACATCGGCAATAACCAGTCCGGCGAGATGATCGGGAAGCTGCCTTCCTTCCAACTTCACGGTATCGAATAAATACCCCTGATTGAGCAGGGACTCCCTATCGATCTTGCTGGCAGCTATGAACTTATAATCACGCTGCCGGTCGGAGAAGGGCCCGCGGGCTATGCCGTCCGCCAGAAATGCGATCTTTGGCCTGTCCATGATCATCGATTTGAGCCCGGCAGTTATTTCATTTTCAGAAGGCCATATATCGTTGTCTTTGGGGAAGGTTCTGACAACTACCGATCTGTCCTTATATTTTATCACAAAAAAATGCCTCAATTCCTCAGCTTCAATATCCGCCAGCTTTTTCACTTCTTCAGGCGAAAGGAATTTCTTGAAATTGACGCGCATGCCCGCTGCTTGTTTTTCAGCAATTTGCCTGAGGGTCATTCCGGGGAAATTCTTGAAATAATATGAAGCCGTGTCCAATGCGTAGTAGTATACAAAATTCACTTTGATATCCGGCTTGAACCTGATATAGGGCTCCAGTAAATATGTCATCGTTTCATTTTGCTGACTGGGTTTAAAACCATGGACAAACATATTATCCAGGAGGTTGGCATACAGGGTGATCTCGAGCGGGCCTTCATTGAGTTTCGCCAGCACTTCCCGGGTGGGCTTAGTAATGGTGTGCATCTGATCTCTGGTAAGATCGGAATAGATATTGACGGATGGACGGCTGGTTACATAACCTACAATAGCGGCCATGGCAATTACCGCAATATAGCGCGACGCCGTTTTCCAGCGTGAAACGGATTCCGTGAAAGCCCGGGTCCTGAAAATGGTGAAGCAAAGAAAACATGTGATGATGATCAGGAAATAACAGATATCCCTTAAGTTGTAAAGCCCTCGCATCAAATACCCTGTTTTACTTCCAATATTCAGGTAATAGGTAATGCCCCTTACAATATCCACTTCCTGCCATAATTCACCTGCCTTGGTCAGAAATGCCAGGCAAGCAAAAGTGATCAGGGCCGCTACGATCTGATAGGTGGTGAGGGAAGAGAAGAATAGTCCAATGGCGGCGTAAGTGGCCAACAACAGGAATAGACCACCCAGGGTGCCCAGCATCAGGAGATAATCCGGCTGTACTACGCAGAAGGAAAGCGCTACCATTGTGATGGCGCAAATAGCCACGAAACAAAGCGTGATCACAAGGATGGCCAGGTATTTACCCAGCACTATATCCCGGATCCTGACAGGAGATGAATACAGCAACTTGATGGTGCCGTTGCTTTTTTCCCGGCTGATCAATCCCATTGTGAGTAACGGGAAAAAAATATACAGACTTCCCAATTCCCACATAAAATAGCCGGCCTTCGGATTGACAGTGATATCGAAAGTCAGGTGTTTGATCAAAGAAAGCCCCCATCCTCCTTGTCGCTGAAACCTGAAAAAACTCTCAAGGCCCCGGATATAACTGGCGCTGATCATCACCATGAATATCATGAATATGATCCAGGCAATAGGTGAATAAAACAGCGAATACAATTCGTTCTTCGCTATGTTCCATATTTTCTTCATGGATCAAATATTTTTTGAATTCTTGCTTAACTGTTTGAAGATCTCATCGATCGAATTTTTCTCAACGGTCAACTGGGTAAGTCTCCAGCCATTTTCCATACTCCTGGAAATGATCGCTTCATTCACGGCTTTTTCACCATTGTAAAACATCCTGAAAGACCTCTGGGAAATTTTCTCCACCCTGTTGACCCCATTGATATTGCCCAGGAAATCCGCTGCAGGCGGGTTTTCAAAATCCACCAGCAAACTCTGTGGCGCGATATAATTATTGAAAGCTTCCATGCTATCGGAAAATACCAGTCTTCCCTGCTCGATCATGATGATCTCTTCACAGAGCACCTGGATCTCGCTGAGTATATGAGAAGAAAGCACCACGGTCCGCTCTTCAGCGATCTCTTTGATGAGGTTCCTTACTTCTATGATCTGAACAGGATCCAGGCCATTTGTAGGCTCGTCCAGCACTACCAGCCTGGGTTTATGGATGATCGCCTGGGCAATGCCCACACGTTGGCGATAGCCGCCGGACAGGTTCTTCAACAAACGGTCCTGCATATGCGTAAGCCCGCATTTTTCCATCACCTCATCCAGGGCTGATGTGAGTACGGCGGTATCCATCAAACGGATCTTTCCGGTAAAGGTCAGGTACTCGCGAACGGTCAGATCCAGGTACAGCGGGGCCACCTGGGGCAGGAACCCTATCTGCTTCTTGGCTTCGATCGGATCTTTCTTCTTGTCGATCCCATTGATGAGAACATCCCCCTGTGTTTGTTTCAACACTCCACAAATGATATTCATGGTGGTGGATTTTCCCGCTCCATTGGACCCAAGCAGGCCGAAGATCCCTTTCTTCTTTATTTCGATATTGATGTCTTTGATTGCCCAGGCCGTTGAATAACGGTGCGACAATCCTACAGTCCGGATAATTGATTCCATACAACTAATGATTGGTAAGTAATAGAGAAATATTCTTAAGATGGGGTACGGGCAATACAATCCCGCACCCCATTCAGGCAGGTGTATCAGGGCTCAGTGCTCAACAATAAAATGGTTGCTTAATAGCCTTCTGTCTGTTTCAGTGCCGGGCTTCTCTTAAGCTCGGTTTCAGAAAGCGGATACCATATTTTGAAAGGCTTCCATTGGCCGCCCTTATCGGCCGCAGCCGAAGTCATTACATCATCCACGCGATTGGTCCTTTTCAGATCCAGCCATCGATGCCCGTATTCCAGGAATAATTCCAGCCTGCGTTCTTTCATGATCGCATCCAATATTTCCGGTTTACCTGTGATGGTGGTATCCACAAGCCCGGCACGGTTCCTGATCGCATTGAGATCGTCCAGTGCCCCAGGGATATCGTTCTGCTTCGCCTTTGCTTCTGCGCGGATCAAATACTGTTCTGCCAATCTGAATACCTGGCTATATTCCGTAGCAGGTACATCCACACCGCCGATCTTGTATTTGAATGGATAATAATAACGGATGGGAATGCCATTCACGGTAACGGTTACACTATTGATCCAATTGAGCTTCCGTTGGTCGGCATCACCATACAGGTCGTAGAATTTCTTATCGAGATAATAATAATACCCATTGAGCGTTGGCCCTTCCGCCGGAAGAATAAAAACCCTTCCTTCCTCCGAATTGGAGATCGTTCCATTGGTCACTGGTTGCACGCTCCAGATACATTCCCTGGATGTTTTCAGGAAAACATTGTTCAATGGCTCAAGGGTAAAGAGCGGGTTACCGATAAGGGCGGAAGACTCCGTAGCCGCTTCTGCATATTTCTTCAAATAGAGATAGGTCCTGGCCAATGCAGCAATAGCGGTCCATTTCGATGGCCTTACACGCTCTGCGGAACTGCCCAACAAGGTTCCTCCTAAATATTTATCGGAGAGCAACTCCTTCGCTTTCCCAAGATCACTCACTATCTGTTCCCAGACCTGAGCTTTGGGAGACCGGGACAATGTGGCATTTACAGCATAATTGGTACTGAGGGCAAGTGGAATATCCCCATACAGATTGGTGAGATAGAAATAATTCAAAGCCCGGATAAAATAGGCTTCCCCCAACAACTGCGTCTTCACATTAGGCGTCAGCCCTTTGCTTTGGTTGAGGCCTTCGATAGCTGAATTGGCAATATAGATCGCATTATAACCCCCGTCCCATATAGGGGTTTCGGTGATATTGGTATAGTTCAGGGCATTCTTATAATAGCCAAGAATCATTTGATTGGTCACTCCCGGATACATCGCAAGCTCATCCGCAGAAAGTGCAGCATATAATGTAACGCTGGCAATAGATCCATTCCTCAGGCCGCCATTATTACTCATTTTGATATAGGCCGTATTCATTACGGCAATGGCCGTGGCGTCCGTCTCGAAAATATTCTTATCCGCTACCGCATTTTTGGGTGCGTCGATCTGGATCAGTTTCTTGCAAGACAAATCCCCAATGCTATAGATGCTCAGCAATAATATATATAGACAGGAGGTAGCTTTGTTTTTAGATTGCATAAAATTGGCTTATAAGGTTAATCTGATGCCGGTGGTGATAGTTCTCAAGGGAGGAAGCCGGTTACTGGTGGCCCCTTCCGGATCAAGGCCTGAAAAATTTGTGATGGTAGCCAGGTTCTGCGCATTGATGAATAATTGTGCAGAGAACATATGGATCCTTTTTATCCAGCTTGCTGGCAGATCCCAACTCAGGGCAACATTCTTTACACGAATGAACGAAGCATCCTCATAAACAGCCTCACGCATGGACCACCAGGTAGAAATATTGGAAGCTGTGGAAGTGTAATATTGCGCCTTTGCTATATCCCCTGGCTTTTTCCATCTATCCAGGACGGTTACCGGTTGATTACCGGCAGAAATTTGAAAATATCCGGGGATCGCTCCATACTGGAAATCATTCATCTTATTCTTCTTCTCGAACTGAAGCAGCACATCGAGCTGAAACCCTTTATAACTGAAACTATTTCCCAGGCCGCCGTAAAAGGCAGGATCGAAAACCAGGTTGATGGTCCTGTCAGTAAAGGGATCGGGGGAAGAAGTAAGCTGACCATTGTGATCCCTGAAAATATATTTACCTGTTTGCGGATCTACTCCGGCAAAATCAAATTTTCGCACCATATTCACCGGCTGACCAATCGCATACGTATACGCATCACCGGAAGATTCCAATCCCGGATAGCTGACCAACTTATTCCTGTTCAGGGTAAAATTGAAATTCGTTTTCCATGTAAACCCTTTTCCCTTCAGATTCACAGTGTTCAATGAGATTTCCAATCCTTTGTTCTGTAATACGGCCGGTGAATTACGCATTATGCCAGTAAATCCGGTAACGGCAGGCAGCGGATAAAATAATAATTGATCCGTTGAGCGGGTCATGTAAAACCTGCTTTGAAGCAGGATCCTGTCGTTGAAAAATCCAAGATCCAGGCCCAGGTCAAACTTATTGGTTTGTTCCCATTGTAAATAAGGGTTAGCCAAACGGGAAGCCTCTAATCCTTTTATGCCCTGGTAACCCAGATCGGAATAAACGGTGGAAAATAACGACATAAAACCGTAATCCTGGATCTGGTCTGCGCCACTGGTACCATATCCGATCTTCAGCTTCCCAAAACTCAGCACGGGCATTGTCTTTTTGATGAATTCTTCATTGGTGAATATCCAAATGCCTGCTACCGATGCAAAGCTGTGCAATTGATTTTCAGATCCAAATCTTGAGCTTCCATCCCGCCTGCCATTGAGATTGATCACAAACCTGTTGTCCAGATTGTAATTGACCCTGACAAAAGCCCCTGCATATTTGTATTGATTGTTGTAAAACGCGCTGGGGGAAACAACCGGAGCAGCAGTAGGATCATCCAAAACCAGGTCACTGCTGAACCCACGGGCTGAAAATATAAGACCTTCATTCAAACGCTGATCCACTGTGCCACCAAAAACTGCCTGCAATATTCCCCTACCCACTTTTCCATTATAATTGATCTCTGGCTCGATGATCCAGGTATTGTATCGGCTGTTCGAATATTTGGCTCCACGGCTCACGTATTGGCGAATATCGGGAGAGTAGTAAGTGATGGGAGTTTTCAACACTTCATTTGTGTTCATCTTATTGAAACCAAAGGATGTTTTGAGCTCTATATTTTTCACCAGTTCGTAAGAAACTGAGATCCTGGAAATCAGGTTGGCAGTTTTGTTATTGTATTTTGATTCCAACCTTGCCATCGGGTTGGGGAAAGTAGAGTTCCCATCCACACCTGTTTGCCAGTTCAATGTGCCATCCTCCTTATACAATGCGGGTGCATTGGGAGGAAGGCCGATGGCTGTTTCCGTAAGATCCTGGCTCATATTCTTTGATTCATCTGCAACAAAAGACCCAGTGAATTGCAACTTGAATTTATTGTTGAGAGAAGCCGCCATCAAACTGAAATGCATGGCTCCGGTCTGACTCAGGAAATTGTCCGGGAACACGGATGTCTCACTCTTATAAGTACCCGAAAGCAGGTATTGAGTATTGCTTGTTCCTCCTGAGATGGATAGACTGGCATTTCTGAACCTGGCCTTCCCGCCGATCAAGACCTTCTGCCAGTCTGTATACCTGTTACGATCCCAAATCCCATTCAAATCATAATCAGTGGGCTGGATCGGATCATGGTCATTCGCTTTTGCTTCCTCCCTCATTTCAAGATATTGCTGGGTATTCATCATTTTGTACATTTTGGCTACCTCTGAAAATCCCTGCTGAAAGGAGAGATTCACACTGGTTTTCCCAGCCTTCCCTTTTTTGGTGGTGATGATGATAGCGCCATTGGCAGCCCTGGACCCATAGATGGAAGTGGCATCTGCATCTTTCAGGATATCCACACTTTCAATATCATTCGGGTTTATGTAACTGAATGGGCTTCCTACCGCCATAGGGCCACCCATAATATTCAGTTGATCGATATAAGGTACCCCATCGATTATGTAAAGCGGGTTACTCGAATTACCAATGCTATTCCTTCCCTGCACCTGCACATCCACCGGGCCGCCTTTTATCCCGCCTTGTTGCACGATGTACAATCCCGGCGCCCTCCCTTGCAATGCCAGCAATGGGTTACTAACCGGCTGTTTGGCAATATCCTCTCCTTTTATGGTTGAGATATTACCCGTACTCAATCGCCTGGTAGTAGTACCGTAAGCGATGACCTGTATCTGGTCCAGTTCTGATTGGGAAGGGACCAATACAATATTGATAAACCCCTTTACAGACCTCATCTCCCTGCTTTGATATCCCACATAGGAAACTTTCAATACCTCTCCTTCATTCAATTCAATACTGAATTCGCCATTATCATCGGTTTTGACAGCTTTTGAAGTTCCTCTGATGGAAATAGTGGCACCCCGCAATGGTGCTCCACTACTATCAGTAATCTTTCCCCGCAATGGTGGTGCATTGCCCGGAGATTCAGAAGGGAAAAGAACAATCTCTTTTTTAAAAATGATTATAGACTGATCTTTGATAGAATACCCCAATGATTGGTTCAGGAAAACCTGAGAAAGGAATTGACTCAGCGGGATATTCTGTGCATCGATCGTTACCAGCCTGGCATTGGCGATATCTTCTTTCTTATAAAAGAAAACATAATTCGTTTTCTTCTTTACCAGGTCAAATACCTTCTCCAGGGAGGCATCTTTCAGGGTAACGGAAATATTTTGGGAAATGCCGGAAGCATGGACAGACAGCATTGCAGCAGTGAGCAATATGAAAGTCAATTTCATAGCCAGAAGCATTTGCTTTGACCGACGGGACCCATGTATTCTGCGATGGCCGGTAATCTCAACACAGGTCGGGCGGAGGGTGATGAGAGGCGTTTTGGTTATGTACCATAAGCTATCCTCACCTGATTTCCATGAAGGAGAAGTACTAACAGGCCTGGATAACCCCCTGGTACAAAGAGCATTTTTTTGCATAGCTTTGCAATGTTTGGGTTGATGATAATAAGCAGTGACGACAATTATTGATTATTAGGGATCGACCCAGACTTATTGCCGGAGGTGTTCCTAGCACCTTCGGTTTTTTTGTCTGCCGACCCATTGGCATTATGTGATCATTCAATTCTGTTTAGAGGGTAATGACAAGTATTGTTCTTTTCTTCTATCATTATCGTTTTATATCATTGACCAATGATCAGTTGTTTATCATCTGTCAAGGTGAACTTTACGTTCATGCTCTTGAAAGCATCCAGGATTTGCGAAAGGCTGAGCTTACGCTGTAATTCGCCCTGGAACAGAACCGGCTTGATATTCTTTTCGTACACAACCTTTATATCATACCATCTCTCCAATTGTCGCATCACTTCATACAGATCGGCATCATTGAAATTGAAATACCCGTTCTTCCAGGCGATCACTTTATCGATATCTGTATTATCGAAAACCCGTAATCCTGTTTTTGAATTTATTTCTGCCCGCTGGCCTGGCCGCAGTATCTTTTGCTGCTGTTTGGTCATTACCTGGACTGAGCCTTCGATCAATGTAGTATTGATGCTATTTTCATTTTCATAAGCATTCACATTGAAACTTGTGCCAAGCACTTTCACTTCTGACCTGTTATCTACATTTACGATGAATGGCATACTGGCATTCCGTGCCACTTCAAAGAATACTTCACCCTGGATTTCCACTTTTCTCTCATTGCCCTTGAAGGCAGTAGGATAACGAATGGAGCTGGCTGCATTTAGCCAGGCCTGCGTTCCATCCGGCAACGAAACTTTGAACTGCCTTCCTTTCGGCGTACTCATGGTATTGTACGTCGTTTCTTCACCGGTTGACTGTGAAGAGCCGTAACTCAATTTTCCTTCTTTCAAAGTGATATCAGTTCCATTTTGCCGGGCGATCACACCTTCCTGTAAACTATCCAACACCAGCACGGATCCATCCGCAAGGGTCAGGCTCAATGTCTTTACTAACCGTAGCTGTTACCGGGGGGGCGGTTGGTGAAGATGGGACAAGATCGTTTTTCCACATAAAGATACCGGCCACCAACAACACTGCAGCAGCAGCGGTCCAGCGCCAATGCCGTATTTGGAAGATCCTTTTGGTTGATTGGGTTTCGGCTTGCGGACGCTGCCAACCTTGTAAGGACAATTGTTCTTCAATAGCATTTCTTACCTGCACCAATTCCAGCACACTTTTTGTAAGCGTTTCCGGGTCTACCATCTCGTTGAAAAGACGGGCATTTTCCGGTTCCTCACTGACCCAGTTGTTAAGTATATCCCGCTCCTCTCGGCTAAGTTCATCTTTGAGATACTTGATGATGAGATCAGATATCCTGCTATTATTTAATTCATTCATACGTCAATATGATTCGCGAAAAATTGAAATGAGGAACGCTGAAGAACGGCCCTGTTATTAATACTAAAGGAAAACAGGTTTGTACCCTAAAAAGGAGGAAAAAATTTTATTCCGGGCAGGAAAATAAGCAGAGGTCCCAGCCGGAGACGAAGTTGTTTGATGGCTTCGGCCTTTTTATTGCGGACAGTTTGATCTTTAATATTGAGGATGGAACAGATCTCGGCATTGGATTTACCTTCAAGATAACTCAACTTGAATATGCTCCGGGTGAAGTTTGGAAGCGCTTCTATTTCGTCCAGCACTTTCTTGTAAAGCATGGCCTTTAGCTCTTCTGCGGCCCCTTCAAAACCATCGTATTCAGTATCTGAAAAGCGCAACCATTCGGACTGACGGACATCCCAATCGCTTTCTTTCTTCAATAGATCGATGCAAGCATTTTTGATCACGATGCGTAAATAACTGTTGGCATGCACCAGGCTATCGAACTTTTTGGGTGATTTCCATAATTTCACGAATGTTTCAGCTACAATATCCTTTCCTCTGTCTTCTCCTACAAACTTCTTAGCATGAAAATAGAGCCCTGGATAGGTGGATTCATATAGCCAGGCAAAGGCGACGCTATCTCCATTAGCAATCCGCAAAAAAAGATCCGTCTCATTATATGGATGGTTTCGGGGCAATATTTTATTTATGGGCGAAAATAATAGGGAAAAAGCGAAGGATAAGAAATATGACCAGGAGCATTATTGATCAAAAATAGAACTTTAATCTATTTGTCAAAATGATCAAAACAAAAAATCAAGCTCCTGAGTATTCCTGTATCGATCAAAGAATTTTTCTTTCCCATAAATAGCTGCTACCGTAAATTACACAACTTGATACAAACAGGAATCAGTCCGATAGAGACGGCTACAAAAAAACCTACACGGATAAGATTGAGCTTTTGCCATAATGCAGTTTTGATGGCCAGGCCTTCCATCGACTCGCCTGTACCTGCTATCTTTTGAAAATGGATGATATTGGGTGCAAAAAAAGTGAGTGTCCAAATCCTTACAGCAAAATGAATGGCAAATAAGATCAGCAACCAATCCCTTGCAAAGTCGATCTTCCAGCAAAAAATGATGGCAAGAATAAATGTGACCTCATGCAAGGAGTGAAATACGATCCAGAAATTCTTGAGGGAAGGTCCCCGCCCATCGAGCAGTAATTTGAAATTGGATGGAGGGGCGTCAGTCCACTTAGGCACAAATACCAGGGTCTCAAAAATCTGGGCTCCATTCATGAGAAAATAAACAAGTATTGTTATGCAAAGCCAAAGCTCAGCCCTGTTGAGGTAACTGGTTGTTATATTATCCATTTTGAACATGGTTTTTGAATTTGAACTGCAGTACACTTAAATATATTTCCGTCCTAATTTTCAAAATATATAATCATTTCCGATGTAAAATTATATCAAAAAAGATCAATTACATCTATTATCCCTATTTTTAATTATTTTTATATCGCATTCGATACAATATGACAGAATTAGTGAAACTTATAAGCGCCTGGGAAGAATACGCTCAAAAGAATTCAGGCAGTACGGCGGTTGAATTCTGCATGTACTATCTGGCCAGGGAAAGCAATAGCAAATTGTTTAATGGCCTCACTCCTCCTGATCTGGACACTCAATTTGCCAAACTGATCGGAAGGCTGGCTGCAATGCGAACAGCTTATTCAAAAATGGCCCTGGAGGATTTACCCGGCTTTGATCTGGAATGGTTTTATTTCCTGAATTCCATTTATCATTTAAAGGAAGTCAGGAAAACACAGATCATTCAATATAACTTCGTAGAACAAACCACAGGAATAGATACACTGAACAAATTGAAGAATCTCGGTTATATATCGGAGAGAACCGACCCTGACGATAAAAGGGCTAAGCTGGTTGCAATAACACCAGAGGGAGAAAAGATCTTGTTCAGGTTGTATCAACTCTTTTACAAGCCTACCCTGCTGATGTATGGCGGTATTACTGCTACAGACAAGCAAATTGTGGTCAATATCCTCAAGGATACGGAACAAAAACACCAGGAACTACTGTCCGGATCGAAGAACAGATCCATTGACGAGCTGCTGGTGGAGATGATGGGGAAGGAAAAAATCGCCGAGCTGGAAAAGGAAATGGAAAACAGGATCACAACTTTTAGGGATAACCGATCCGGGAAGGATGAGTGATAGTAAGCCCTGTTCACAGACCAAAATCATTTTGGTATGAAATTGACTAAAAAAAGAATCTTGAGTCCCGAAGTAGCCTGATCTTCTTTTTTTTCACCAACAATTAGGTAGATATTATTTCTTTGTTTATTTTTGCAGCCGTTTCCGACTCCCTAGCTCAGTTGGTTAGAGCTACTGACTCTTAATCAGTAGGTCCTGGGTTCGAGTCCCAGGGGGGTCACTTCAAACAAAGCCAAAACCCGCGCTAGTCGCGGGTTTTTCTTTTCCATTGTGGGTTTCAGCTCAAAAACATAAGACTTCAAAAGACAGGTTTAACCCCATCGCAGTCAATTTTTTCGTGTGAAGATCGTGAGACAAATCTTGAGAAATATTCCTCTTCATGACCAGCCTTAGCGCTGTCCGGACAAGTAGTACAATCAAGGTAAACCTGCAAGCCCCCACTACCACGCCACCTCTTCCCCTCTATGCACAAACTTTCCCGTTCCCAGATCCTCGCTCAACAAAAACGCCACCATCGGCTCCACTGCTTCGGGGATCTCCAATGGTGCATACTCACTGCCCATATCCGTTTTCACCCAGCCCGGATGCACCGCGTTCACTTTTACATTTTTCTCTTTCAATGCATTGGCCAGATGGATCGTATACATATTCAAAGCGGCCTTACTGGAATTATAGGCAAATGTCCTCGCCAGCGGATGCTGCTTGGCGTGCAATTGCAGAGATCCCATATCACTGGAGATATTCAGGATACGTGGCGCTGCGCTTCGAAGCAGCGTAGGCAATACCTGGTTGGTCAGATCCACAAGCCCAAAGAAATTTGTATCGAAGGTTTTGCGTAGCCGCTCGGAGGAGATATCGGTAGTGGAATCTTTCATGATATCGCCATCCATCATCACACCTGCATTGTTCACCAGTATCTGCAAGGGGATGCCTGAACTATTGATCTGACCAACGGCCCGTTCCACAGAAACAGGGTCTGTCACATCCAGGGCCAGCAATGATGCCCTTTCCGGGTATGCCAATCCCTGCAGTGCATTTTTCCCTTTTTCCAGATCCCTCACTCCCATGAAAACAAAATAGCCCCGTTGATTCAGTTGCTTGCTGAACTCCAGTCCCAGCCCGCGATTGGCGCCGGTGATCAAGGCCGCTGTACCCGTTCCTGTTACATTCATATATGATAGTTTGCGGCAAGTATACTCCTCAGATCAGCAATCACAAACAGGCCCCGGCGCGGAGAGACGATAAACCCCACCCACTGGCAGAAATCATTGCCTGGAACCGGGAATTATCGCATCGTATTTTTTTATACTTTCGGGTATTCTTTTCCATTTTCCGTAAAACCAAAACAAAGCGTACCATGACAACCAATCTTGCACCTTTTGCATGCACCCGCATGCAGAGAAAAATTGTTTTTCCTTTTATCTTTTTTATTTTATTATCACCTCTCTTCACCTTCGCTCAGGTAGCAGACACCTTGCTCGCTGTCCGGACAAGCGCATTGGAAACAAGGCTGGGCCTGCATGTGAATGGCTCCTTCTACCTGGGAGGTATATTCAATTCAGGTGCCACGCCAGCACCGGTGGAAGGCGCCGGCACCAGGCTTTTATGGCATCCCGACAAATCTGCTTTCCGCGCAGGCACGGTGGATGGTACTCAATGGGATGATGCCAATATCGGACTGCACTCGCTGGCCATCGGGGAAAACACCAGGGCCAGTGGCGACAATAGTGTGGCACTCGGCAGGTACTGCACAGCAGCCCAAATATCCGCTTTCGCAATAGGCGACCAAAACACTGCCAGTGGCGCAGCTTCGGTTGCTATGGGATATCATGCCCATACCAATGCCAGGCAGGGCAGCTTCGTTTTTGCAGACCGCTCCACCATCGATACGCTGAGAGCAGGTGTGAACCATAGCGCCAACTGGAGAGTATCAGGCGGCTTTCGCATATACTCCTCTTCCAATCTCAGTACCGGCTTAACCTTCCAATCCGGCGCCACCGTCAGCAACTGGGGCCAGTCCAACGCTGTGATCTCTACTTCTACCGGCGCCCTGCTTACCACAGGAGGCGTTTGGCAAAATGCATCTGACGTAAATAAGAAACATCTTTTTGAAACCGTGTCGGGAGAAGAGATCCTCCGCAAACTTCAATCGCTCTCCATCCAAAAATGGAGTTACAAATCGGAGACTGAGAATATAAAACATATCGGTCCCACCGCACAGGACTTCTATTCCACTTTTCACCTGGGTACTGATGAGAAAAGCATTGGCACTGTGGATGCAGATGGCATTGCCCTCGCTGCCGTACAAGCATTGAACACCCGCACCCTGCAACAATCCTCAGAGATAGAAACTGTAAAAAAAGAAAATGAAGCACTTCGCAAAAGGCTTGAATTACTGGAAAACAATGCAGCCCGGAATAACGCCAGCCTGCCGTTGATCTCATTATTGCTATTCGCAGGCATAGCAGCAGGAGCCTTGTTGCTGAAGGCAAAGAAAGCAAAGGCAACTGGTCATACTCCATCCAATTACTGATCCTACAAATGATGATCATATGAGAAATATGCTTTCATTGCTTTGTTTCGTTTTGGCCATTCAAATCATACAGGCCCAGCAGTTGAACGTATATAGTGGTGGACAAATGACCCTGACTTCAGGCAATCCACTTTCCTGGTCCGGGCTAACGCTGACGCCTAGCGGCAATTTCAACCTTACCGGTAACCTGGAGCAAGCCGCCACCACCAATATAAGTTTTCCATCAACCTATGTACAGCGGGTATATCAGTTTGCCCCCGCCACAGATCCCTTCAATGGGAATATCAGGATCGAATACTTCGATGGTGAATTGAACGGTCTGGATAAGAACAGCCTCGAGCTATATATCAACAACGGCACCAGTTGGAAGGGCTTTCCCGCTACCCAGGCCGACCCATCCATGAATTACCTGGAAGCAGATGGCATCAGCAGCCAGTTACTGGGAGAGATCGTATTGGCTGGCAGCGCTGCATTGCCATTGACCTGGGGCCAGGCCTCCGTTCTCCGCGAAGGGCTATCGGTAAAGCTTACCTGGATCACTTCCCAGGAAACTGGTGTCAGCCATTTCGATATTGAAAGAAGTACAGATGCCGGCAACTGGCGCATAGTCATCCCTGGGATACCAGCCAGGAATCTGACTACAGCAAGCCGGTATGAAACGATAGACAGATCGGCATCAGCAGAAAAGCTTTTCTACCGTATACGCCAGACCGATCTCGATGGACGGTTCACCTTCTCGAAAATACTGGTAGCACCTGCAGAGAGCCGCACATATGCGTTAAGCATCCTGCCCAATCCTACGAAGGGCTCCTTTTACGTGGATTGGCCCGATATAGCAGGGCTCTCCTCTTTACAGCTCATCAACCACGCCGGGCATATATTGCATACATGGAGAGGTGGACAATACCAGTATGAACTTCCACCCGTTCCTTCAGGAACTTATTTCATTCGGGTTCAGTTCAGGGATGGAACGCATCAGATCAGGAAACTTCAGATCAGGTGATCAGTCGGGCAGCAATGCGATAGCCTGCTTCAGTATCTTATTGATAACGGCTACCGGCAGGTCCTTATCAGTATCTACCAAAAAGATCTTCATCCGCGACCGCTTTTCCTGAAGCAGTTGCGGATGATCTATTTTGACCCCATCGACAATACCAATATAAGGTTGCTTCAATTTTTTATGCACCCAGAGATAACAGAATCGTTTTCCTTTATAACAAAAGAAAGGCCCGCCATATTTCCATACTGTCGTTATTGCCGGCCCATGCCCCATAATAACGCTACGAAGCGCCAGCAGACAGCTTTTCAGCGGCTCCTCCTGTTTCAAATACCAGTTATCCATTTCACTTACAGTCATATCATGAAATTACCGCAATATTTTTGATAAGTTTGAACCATGAAAGAAAACAAATACGACGATCCTGAATTCTTTCTCACTTACAGCCGGATGCCGCGCTCAGTGAACGGACTGGCTGCTGCCGGTGAGTGGTCAACACTTCGATCCATGTTGCCGGATCTTCACGATAAGACCGTCCTCGACCTGGGCTGTGGATACGGATGGCATTGCCGTTACGCAAGGGAAGCAGGCGCTGCAAAGGTTACAGGCATCGATATCTCTGCAATGATGCTGGAACAGGCAAGAGCTACCACCCAGGATCCCGCCATCGACTACAAACAGATGGCCATCGAGGATATCGATTTTGCACCCGCTACCTTCGATCTTGTTTTCAGTTCGCTTGCCTTGCATTATGTACAACCATATGCCGCTGTTTGCAATAAGATCCATTCTATGCTCAAGCCCGGAGGCAGTTTCGTTTTCTCAGTTGAACATCCGGTCTTCACCGCTATCGATGCACAGGACTGGTACCTGGACGATAAAGGCAATCGTCTTCACTGGCCCGTGGACAATTACCAGGATGAATCCATCCGCCATACCAATTTCCTCGGCCACCAGGTGATCAAGTATCACCGGACCTTTTCCACCTGGCTCAATGCTTTGATCAGCGCCGGATTCTCTATCACCCGCATCGGAGAACCAGCTCCTAATGCACAAACGCTCAAACAATACCCCGAAATGAAAGATGAGGTCCGTCGTCCCATCTTCCTGCTGATCGCTGCCACCAAAGAATAATGCTCATCCGCTGGTATGAAATTTTATGATGTTCCCTAAAACATTATATGATCAACCAGCAATACCGCGAGTGCATCGAAGCCTGTCTATCCTGCGCCAGCATTTGCCGTCAATGTGCAGTGTCTTGTTTACAGGAACCTGATGTTCAAATGCTCACCACCTGTATCCAGGCCAATCTCGAATGTGCCACTATCTGTGAATCGGCCGCTGCTGTTATGAGCCTGGAGGGCATTTTTTCTGAACAGATCTGCCAGTTCTGCGCCGCCGCCTGTGAACGTTGTGCAGAAGAATGCGAGATACATGCCCAGCATGGAATGGAGCATTGCAGGATATGTGCGGAAGAATGTCGCCGTTGTATGAATATATGTATCCAGATGGTCAGCATCTGAAACCTGCCCTCTCCTGCAAAACCGCCACTGGCATGAGATTTAAGCGTTTATCCTAAACGCATCTCATATGAAACCTGCATTGATCCTCCTCGTTGCAGTTGGGCTGTTCTTTGCATCCTGCAAATCGAAACCACCAAAAGAAGCGCAGGTCAATTCCGCTGCACCTGCTGATTCGGTGATTGACTATTCCCCGGATTCTTTGCAATTGCCTGAGCCATTCGCAACACCTTCAGTAAAGTATTACAGTGATGTGATCGGATGGCAGGGCAGTACCCGGCCCAAAGCGCCGGAAGGATTTACCGTTACCTTATTTGCCGACCAACTCGATAATCCGCGCTGGGCCTACCAATCGCCGGACGGGACCATCTTTGTTTCCGAAGCCAATTCCACCAAAAGCGCTACAGAGAAGATCAAAGATGCAGTAACGGGTAAATCGAGATCCATGAATACCGGAAGTGCCAACCGCATCACCATTTTCCGCGACGCAGATG
>JAGIAP010000240.1 GCA_017744805.1 Chitinophagaceae bacterium
CCTCAGATCTGCCTGGATATTTTTCAACACCTGCAGTGCTGCCGTACGCGATACCCGGGCATTTACTGTGTAATCTGTGGTGGTTACCCAGGGAACATCCCCGTACAGGTTCACGATAAAATAGTAGTACAGGGAGCGCAGGAATTTCAGTTCACTCAACAATTGCTTTTTAACTACCGGTGTTAAAGTATGAGATTCAGCAATTCCGTTCAGAGCTGCATTGCAATTGTAAATATCAGTATAAGCTCCTTCCCAGTATTCAGCACCATAGGTAGTGGAAGACAGTTTATTGGAATAAAATCCATCATATACAGATGTTCCATTACCTGGCAGATGAACAAATCCCAGTTCATCCGTGTAGAGTGAACCGAGTGCACTCAGACTGCCAATGCCGCCCGGCCTTCCAAAACTATAATTGCTGAGACTTGCATACAATGAGCTGACTACAGAAATAGCATTCGCATCATTGGTGTAGGCATTACCGGCAGTGAGCTTAGTTATCGGGGGATCAACTTCCACCAGTTTGGAACATGACTGACCCGTGAAAAGGACGATGAATAAGCAATAATAAAGAGTTTTCATTTGTTTCTCGGTTAACAGTGTAAAAAATGACTGTTAGTTTAGAATGATAATTGTGCGCCAAAAACAAGTGTCAATCTCAAGGGCATGGTTTGGATAATCCCAGGGTTTTCAGGGTCCATCCCTGTGTAATTGGTCCATACCTTAATATTCTGTGCCTGAACAAAAACCCTGGCACTGGTCAGATGAAGTCTTGAAACAAAAGCCGCCGGAACTGCGTAATTAAGGTTTATGTTCTTAAGCCGCAGGTAGAAAATATTCCTGTAAATAAGATCAGATTGTAAAGCGTTAGCAAGGATATCAATATCCTGATAGCCGCTGGCCAGTTTTTGAATACCCCCATCACCCGGTTTTTGCCAACGGTTCAATACGGTAGTGGTCATGTTCCCGAAATTGCCAGGAATGTTTACACTTCCAATTGTTCCGGGATCTTTTGCGAATTGCTTTTGAGCATACAAAAAGAAATCAAGGGTAAAGCTTTTGTAGCTGATGGTGTTTTGCAATCCTCCATAAAATTCTCGGTCCAGCTTTATGATCCCTGTTTTATCCAGTTCAGGTCTCAGCTTGTTCGTGATCTTGCCGTCCTTATCATAGAACTGATAGGTTCCTGTTTCTCTATTCAACCCTGCAAACCTGAATACTTTCACGATATTGATGGGAATGCCAATTTCCAGGACCTTTGAATAGGGCGATTCTGAGAGGTTATCGAACCTGAGCAGTTTGTTTCTGGGAATGGTTAAATTGAGGCTGGTTGTCCATTTGATACTTCCATTGCTGATATTGACTGTGTTCAGGGAAAATTCCCATTGGGAGTTTTGAATAATGCCTGGAAAGTTTTTCAGTATAGCAACTGAGCCGGTAGTGGAAGGAAGATAATAGTTGACAAGTTGATTGCCCGATCTGTTATCGGCATAACTTATACTCCCACTGATTCGGTTTTTGAGCATGGAGAAGTCCAGACCCGAAGTCAGCTTCCTGGTTTCTTCCCATTGCAGATAAGGATTTGGCAATCTTGAAACCCTGAGGGAGGGATTTCCCTGGTAGGGCCTGTCTTCAAGCCCCCCATCACTGGTTGAATAGAGGTCCATGTAGGCATAATCATTGATCTGATCATTGCCGGAGCTGCCATAACTGATCCTGAGTTTTGCGAAGTCGATGAATGGCAGTGTTTTCTTAAACCAGTTCTCTTCTGAGATTATCCAGCCAGTTCCTACGGAACCAAAATCGTGGTAACGGCTCCCCGGTCCAAACCTTGAGCTGGCATCGCGGCGCAGGGCAAGGTTCAGCATGTATTTATTCAAATGTATATAGCTGAACTTGCCGAAGCCAGCATTGTATTTGTATTCATTTACATCCTGTAGCAAGTCCAGGGAAGCAGCCTGTGTGATATCCCACAGGCTTTCATCATTTCTGAAGTTTCTACCGATCATGCTGAGCGATGACCTGTTTTCTTTCTGATAATTGAAACCTGCGATAGCGTCTACTGTGCCTTTCCCCCATTTTCCCTTATAGGTAAGTAATGGTTCCAGCACGAGGTTCCTGATATTGTACACACCTTTGTGCGCGAAAAGCGGAACAAAACTTCTGTATTCCGGAGGTAGTTGCAGACTGGAATTGAAAGAATAATCATCAGACTGCATATTATTGATCCCCACACTGCTGCTGAGTGTTAATCCTGGCAGCAACTCATACCCCATTTCAAACCGGCTTACCAGGTTGGCAGTATTATTGGCGTATAATGAATACCGTTTGGAATATGGGTTATAGAAAGTATAGGAACCTGATTTATCAGGTGCCCAGTTCAGACTGCCATCTGCATGGAAGAATTCAGGAACGTTGGGAGGTAGATACATAGCATCTCTGGTAAAGTCGCTCTGTGGGAGCTGGTTGATATCATACAGGTAAGAGAAGGTCACTCCGGTCCGGAATTTCCGGTTGTCTGATATGGTGTTCAGCGCAATATGCGTGGAGAATTTCCTGTCCTTATTGTTACCATATACAGATTCTATCGGGCTACTATCCTGATTATACATGCCGGAGATGAGGTAATTGACATTACTGTTACCACCTGACACCGACACCTGGGCATTGGTATAGGTGACTGGTTTGCTCAGCAGTTCTTTTTGCAGATCTATATTTCTGGTAGTGTCCCATACCATCAGGTCTGGCGCATAGTTGGGGTTGGACCGGTCATTACTTGGAACAACGCCGTAGTTGCTGAATGCTTCCCTTCTTAATTCCAGGTACTGTTTGGTGTTCAATAATTTTGCCCTGGTAGTAAGTACAGAGATGCCGGTCCTGAGACTAACATCGACAGACATTTTTCCTGCTTTTCCTTTTTTGGTAGTGATAAGAATGGCGCCATTGGCAGCTCTCGAACCATAGATGGCCGTGGCATCGGCATCTTTCAACACATCAATTCTTTCAATATCCTGAGGGTTGATAAAGTTCAGGGGGCTGCCTGCTGCACCTTCTCTGTCCTGTGTGCCGGAAGAGCCCAGGACATCTCCGAAGTTTGCTATGAGATTGGAAGTGTAAGGAATACCGTCGATCACTATCAACGGATCATTTCCGCTTGTGAAAGTGGATGGCCCCAGAACCGATACTCTCGCACCAGCATTCGCCAGCCCGCTTGATGCAGAGATCGCAACACCCGGCACATGCCCCTGCAATGCCATCAACGGATTGGCTACCGGCTGATTCGCTATATCAGCAGCTTTAATGGTGCCCGTATTGCTGACATTGAATCTCTTTGTAGTAGAACCATAGGCCATCACCACTGTTTCGTCCAACTTATTCTCGCTTCTTTTCATCGGAATGATCAGGTACGGTCGGTTATTTAGTGATACAGTTTCCACCTGGTAGCCAATGGATGATATTTCAAGCACGGCATTTTCACCTACAGCTTTCAATATGAATTCGCCTCTTATATTGGTACTGGTACCTTCTTTGGTTCCTTTTACTTTTACAGAAGCCCCTTCCAACGGTACTCCCTCTGTGTCTGTGATCTTTCCTGAAACATCCAGTGAAGGATTTTCCGAAGCAGTATTTGCCGGCTCATGAACAAGCAACCGTTTCTGCAAAATAACTGTCTGATTCTCGAGAAAGCAGAAGAACGGCTGATCTTTGAAGGCTGTTTCCAGGAATTCTTTCACCGGCATTTCCTGAACCGATATGCTCACCTTCTTTGCCTGATCAAGTGTTTCTTTTTTGTAGATAAAAACGAGGCCGGTCTGTTTCTCAACAAGCGTGATAAGATTTTCAACGGTGGAATTCTTTACCGTCAATGAAATATGCTGCGACCTCACCGGATGGGCAGCGGCACATAAAGCAACAGTCAACAGTACCAAAGTTAATTTCACTACTAAGATCGTTTGGGTTAGCAGCCGTGGTACACCCGGCCCATGGCAGGGCCCGGCCATACCCCGCGCATGCGGGGAAGCAATAATTTGCATAAATTCGCTCTGTGTTTGGTTAATAAATGCTGTACGCCCAGGTCGCCAAACGCAAGCGTACAGCCGTTTTCATGAATGATTACGATTAGCCGGAACATCGCCGGGCTATTACTTAGGTAAAGGCCCGGTTTTTTATTTTCCGCTGATCAGTTCCTCTCTGTTTTTATCTGGTAATGATAAGTTTTCTTCCTTCAAGCCGGTAATGAATATCCAATCCTTTCAGTACATTCATTACTTGTGAAAGCGATAAATTCCTTTGCATTTTGCCACGTATCTCGCCCGGTTTCGGCTGTCCTTCATACACTATTTCAAGATCATACCACCTGCTGATCTCTCCCATTACGTCATGCAGGGTATATCCATTGAAGTTGAACAGGCCGTTTTTCCAGGCAATTACCTGATTGATATCCACATCATTCACTACCGAGATGCCCGATGCGTTATAGCGGGCCTGTTGCCCGGGCGAAAGCATACGGGATGTATGGAATGCATTTACTCTTATGCTTCCTTCCAGCAAAGTTGCGCTGACCACGGATTCATCGCCATAGGCTTTGATGTTAAGGCTGGTGCCCAGTACTTCAATGGCAGGCTGATCATTTATGATTACCCTGAAGGGCATTTTTGCATTCTTTGCAACTTCGAGATAAACCTCTCCGTTCACTTCTACTTTCCTTTCTTTTCCGGTGAATATAGCAGGATAACGGATCGAGCTCTCCGAGTTCAACCATACTGCTGTACCATCAGGTAAGGTCAGGTGGAATTGTCTTCCCCTGGGTGTGCTCATAGTGTTGTAAATAGGATTTTCAGCGTATGTAGCCGAAGGAGAATAGGCAATGCTTCCGTTTTTCAGCACTATTTCTGTTTTGTTTTGCGTTGCAACAATACCATCAGCCATACTGTCGAGAACCAATTGAGATCCGTCTGCAAGTGTGAGCACTGCTCCTGTATGTCCGGGCGGAGGCTCAGGGTTGCTATGAACCATTTGTTGAGGAGGCTTTTTACTGGTATTGGTGCGCCAAAGCCAGGTTCCGGTAATACAAATGATGGTAGCAGCAGCCGCCCAAATCCATTTTTTGACGGGGCTCAGTTTTATCTCCTCCGTCGGTGGGGTGCTCTCCTGTCCGAAGAGATCCTGCTGAAGTTTTTGCATCATCCGGTTACCGGCGAGGAGCCTGGTTTCCTCTGACAATTCGAAATTGCCGGACTCATACAACTGCTGCAACCATAGCTCCACCAGCTTTTTTTCAGCGGGTGTACAGTTGTCCGATTGATACCGGCGCAGTAATTCTTGGGCCTGATGTTGATCCATAGAAAAAGTTCCAATGATATATAGGTGGGAAAACTAAGATCTGGGGGGTAGATGAACTAACATTATTTTAAAGAAAAAACCAGTACCGCATAAATGAGCAACAATTCCATATCCGGCCGAATTTGCTTCAATGCATACTGGATCTGCTTTTTAACGGTTTCCTCTGATATGCCTAGCCGGGCGGCGATTTCTTTTTGGGAGAGTTGCTCCTTTCTGCTGAGAATAAAGATCTCCCGCATTCGGGGAGGCAGTTTTTCGATGGTAGTTTGCAACTGCTGTTCTATTTCCTGTATGCGCAGCAACATTTCCGCTTCAGGCGCCACCACCTGTTGATAAAGCGAAGAAAATGATTCGAGATAGCGGGATTGGGAAATATTCTTTTCAATAAATGCAACGCACATATACCTGGCGCTGGAATAGAGATAAGCAGCGAGATTCTCTTTGATGGCCAGTTTCTCTCTTCGCCTCCAGATTGAGCTGAATAATTCCTGGATGATATCTTCTGTGTCCTGCTCCGACCGGATAGTTCGCATTATGTAGGTGTACAGACCTGGCCAGTGCTGCTGATAAATAGAAGCGAAAGCCTGCTGGTTGCCTGCGGCTACTAAGGAGAGGAGCTCTTTCTCTTCGTATGTAGAAGATTCGCGCAAATGATCGGAATCGGTTAGTTGAATAATCGGGGCTTATGAAACAGGATAGGTAAGAATGGTTAAATGTTCAGACCAAATGTATTGATTTTTATGAAATGGAAGATGCCCAGAAAAAAACAGCCGTCTGATGATGGTTGATGATTGCAGGGGGAAGAATTTCGGCCCCGTTAACTGATCTTAATTTCCCTTACCTTTGACCTCCATATATTCCTGCCTTTTCCTACTTTCCCGGGACAGCTTTTAAACACCCCCTATTCTGTCTTTTAATGACGGCCTACAATACATACAATGACCTGGAGCTGATCCATCTCTTGAAAGAAGGGGATGATAATGCCTTTGCCGAGATCTATGAACGGTATAAGCAGGTTGTTTATCGCTTCGGCATAACCCTGGTGAAAACACCAGACCTGGCTGAAGACCTTGTACAGGATGTATTCATTAAATTATGGGACGCAAGAGGCCGCCTGAAAACAATACATAATTTCCGCAGTTACCTGTTGCGCATCTGCCATAACCGAGCCATCGACCTGAACAAGCAAATTGCAGCCAATCACAAACTGGTGGAGCAATTGATCGTTTATTACCAATCCCTCCCCGATCCTGAAACCGAGCTCAGCCAGGGTGACCTGAACCAGTATGACTCCATAGTTGAAGACGCGCTCAATTCCCTTACCCCGCAGCGGCGCAAAGTGTATGAACTCTGTAAAAAAGAAAATAAGAGCTATGAAGAAGTAGCGCAGGAGCTCAATATCTCTCTGAATACGGTGAAAGTGCATATGTACCAAACACTTGCCCTCCTGCGTAGTTATATCCTGAAGCATGGCAATATCCCCCTCATCCTGATCTTCCTCCAAAAAAATCTTTAAAAAAGATCGTTTTCCAATAATACTTTTTTCATTTCTCAAGTCTTTACACTGTTATGCAACATACAGAAGCATATTACAGGGAGTTATTGTCAGGGTATATCCAGGACCTTCTTACCGCAGACCAGGTAAGGGAGCTTTATCAATTCATAGAGCAAGAGCCTGAACTATATGAACAACTGATGAATGAACCGGAATGCATCAGACTGGTGGAAGAAAAAAGCAGCACTTCTGCCCTCGAGCTGTTACCATATGCAGACCTGCGTATCCGGAACCAGTTGCTTGATCATGCACGGGACACAGGCCAGCAAAGCAATACACATATATCGCCAGTTACACGCCGGGAACATTTTCTCCAAGCAACCTGGCTACGATATGCAGCAGCCATTCTATTGATACTGGGCGCGGGAACTTATCTCTGGTTGGCCAATCAAAAGCAGCATGATCAGGTAGTGGCCAGTGGTAAGGAACATCAGCAACCCAATATTACACCTGGCAGCCCAAAAGCGACCCTTACATTAGCCGATGGCAGCACTATCCCATTGGACAGTATTCCCAATGGAGCCGTCGCCAGACAGGGCAATACCCAGATCATGAAGCTGGGGGCTGGACAGCTCGTCTATGGCAAATCAGCCAATCCAGGCACCTCGCTTCTATTCAATACCATTACTACTCCCCGTGGTGGCCAATACCAGGTAGTGCTACCCGACGGCAGTAAGGCCTGGCTGAACGCAGCTTCTTCCATCAGATTTCCTTCAAGCTTTAACGATAAAGAAAGAAAGGTAGAGATTACCGGTGAAGCCTATTTTGAAATTGCAAAAGATGCCACCAAACCATTCAGAGTGTATGGGAATGGACAAACCATAGAGGTACTGGGAACCTCCTTTAATACAAACCTGTACGAGGATGAACCATTCAAAGCGAGTTTGATCGAAGGTTCTGTAAAGGTCAACCAGTCAATATTAAAACCAGGACAGGCATATACCAACGGAAAAATCGTTACCACCAATGTAGAGCAGGATATCGCCTGGAAAAACAATTTCTTCCATTTTGCGGGAACAGAGATCCGGGAAATTATGCAGCAATTGTCCCGTTGGTACAATATTGAGGTGAGCTATAAAGGATCAGTGCACGGAGGTTTTTATGTAAAGATATCACGCAACGAACCCTTAGCAAATATATTATCGCTTCTGGAACTAACCAATAAAGTACGATTTACCATCAACGGACGAAACATAGAAGTAAGACCGGCTTGACAAGACCAAACTAACAACGCCCCAAAACGAATGCTTATGAAATGGATGATGTCGCTGCTGCTGGCAGCTATATTGCAAACCTATGCGCATGCACAGCAGGTAACAATTTCGGCCAACAATCAACCGCTGAAGAAAATTACGGAGTCGATAGAAAAACAAACGGGATACCAGTTTGTCTGGCACGATGACTTACTGGCTGTAGCAAAACCCGTAACAGTGCAACTAAATAATGTTTCCCTGCAGGCTGCTTTAAAAACCTGTTTCAAAGACCAGGTACTCGAGTACATAATAAAAGATAAGTTTATTATCATTCGCGCAAAAGGAGCAAAAGAAGAAAACAAAACAGTAACCGACGAAACTGTGCAGGGAACTATAACGGATGAAAACGGGCTGCCCCTGGCAGGCGTATCCGTTGCCATAAAAGGCAGCACGCTGGGAACCACTACCAATGAGAAAGGTATTTTCATATTGAATAATGTAGATGCACAAACAGCTATCCTAACCATAACCTATATTGGATTTGAGCAGGAGAATATTGCAGTAAAAGGAAGGAGCAATATTCAACTGCAAATGAAAAGAAAGTTCAAAGAAGCGGATTCCGTTGTTGTCGGGTTTTCTACAGGGTACCAAAAGATACCCAAGGAAAGGGCCACAGGATCCTTTGCTCAGATCGATAATGAGCTCATCAACCGCTCTGTATCTACCAATATCCTCGATCGTTTAACGGGCGTGGCCAGTAGCCTGAATTTCGAACCAAGGCTAGCCACCAAATCTTTGCGGAGCAATGTCAGTATCCGGGCTGT
>JAGIAP010000241.1 GCA_017744805.1 Chitinophagaceae bacterium
AGATGGCGGCGGGCCGCTCGCAGGCGTGAGCGTGCTGGTGAAGGGTACCAAAAGAGGGGCCTCCACCGATCCCAAAGGCAGCTTTTCCATTCCCGCATCGGTAGGAGAGATCCTGGTCCTTACCGCGATCGGATTTGAATCACAGGAAGTGAAAGTGAATGCCAAATTCATAGTGATGGTAAAAATGACCCAGTCCATTTCCAATATGCAGGACCATGTAGTTACGGGTATCTATCAACGTAAGAAAGAAAGCTTCACCGGCTCCTCTTCCACTTTTACAGCAAAGGAATTAAAAATGGTGGGCAATCAGAATGCCCTCCAGGCCTTGAAAACACTGGATCCTTCCTTTGCCATTGTTGAGAATTCCACTTTTGGCTCCGACCCCAACCGATTGCCGGATATCGAGATCAGGGGCAAGAGCAGTGTGATCGGCCTCTCCGAACAATACGGCACCAACCCTAACCAGCCACTGTTCATCCTGGATGGTTTTGAAAGCTCGCTCGCTGTGATCAGCGATCTGAGCATGGATCGTATCGAAAGCATCACACTCCTCAAAGATGCTGCTGCCACTGCCATCTACGGTTCCAAAGCAGCCAATGGAGTAGTGGTGGTGGAAACCAAACGACCTACTCCCGGCAAGCTTCGCATCAGTTATACCAACAATACCAGCTTCAGTTGGGCCGACCTGAGCGACTATAACCTGATGAATGCTTCGGAAAAACTGGAATTTGAACGTTGGACCGGCTTCCTTGGTTCCATCGATGCCAACGGGAATTTTGTAACGGACCAGGGCGATGCCAAATACAATAGCCGTTTGGCAGAAGTGAAACGCGGCGTCAATTCCTATTGGATGAACGAGCCCCTGCGTTTTGCCGCCAATCAAAGGCATACCTTGTTTGCAGAAGGTGGCGACGCCACCCTGAGATACGGCGCCACCCTGGCTTTCGGCGATAACCAGGGCGTGATGAAGAATTCAGGAAGAAAGACCACCAGCGGAAATATCAAACTGATGTACCGCAAGGGAAAACTCTCCGTCACCAACTCCCTCACCATCGACAATGTACAGGCTACCCGGGAAAGCATTCCATTTTCCGCTTTTTCCAGGACCAATCCTTATTTCAGGAAATACAACGAAACAGGTGGGATCAATAAAGTGCTGGAATCTTTTTCCTGGATCGATCTCACCAGTTCCTCCATCAACAAGTCGGAAACCTATTACAACCCACTCTACGATTTCCATAACAATAACGTCAACAAGTCTGAATCGCAGGGCTTCACCAATAATTTCGAGATCGAATGGAGAGTGTTGCCGGAACTGCGGGCGCGGGCACGCGTGGGCATCAATCAACTCTCCGTCCGTGATGAGATCTTCAAGTCGCCTTTCAATTCAGAATTCGCCAGCGTGGACCAACTGCGCCAGGGATCTTATTTTGAATCGAATGATAAACAAATGAATTATGATGGCGATTTCAGCCTTACATATGGAAAACTGTTAGCAGAAAAACATATGCTGAACGTTGTAGCGGGTATGCGCGCTACGCAGGTCTCCAATGTAGGCAGCTCATATCAGGTGCAGGGCTTTATCAGCGATGAATTTCCCAACGCTGCGTTTGCATTCGATTATTCAAGTGATAAGCAGGCCACCTACAGGGAGTCTATCAGACGAAGCGCCAGCTATTTCCTGAATACAGGATACGCGTACGATGAGCGTTTCCTGTTGGACGCCACTGTCCGCTCGGATGGCGCTTCCGTTTTCGGATCCAACAGGCAGTTCACCACTATCTGGTCCATGGGCCTGGCCTGGAATGTGCACAATGAAAGATTCTTCAGAGATCGTGCCTACGATTGGGTGAATAGTTTTCGAATCCGTGCTTCCATCGGAAATCCCGGCAACCAGAATTTCAGTGACTACGTGAGTATGCGCGTTTACAGGTACAACAACGAGAACAGGAATCCATTCGGTCCCAGCGTTATCATCTCCAATCATGGCAACCCCTCCCTGAAATGGCAGAAAACATTGGACAGGAATTTGGGTCTCGACCTGATCATCTTGAAGAACCGTCTTCGCATCAATGCCGATTATTTTGTGAAGACCACCGATCCCTTACTGGTGTTTGTAGCCGTGCCTTCTTCTTCTGGCGCCACCAGTGTTACAGACAATCTGGGAGGACAGGAACAGACAGGATTCACGCTCACCGCCAATTACACGGTATTACAGAAAAAAGGGCTCACCTGGATCATCAACCTGAACGGTCGTCACCTGCGTTCCCACTATACCAATTTCGGTAATGCTTTATCGAATTTTAACGAAAAGAACAAAGGCGTGAATATGACCCGCTATTACGATGGCGCCAGCCCATCCGATCTCTGGGCTGTCCGCTCACTAGGCATCGATCCTGCCACCGGAAGGGAAATATTCCTCACCAAAGATGGAAAACAAACTTTCGTTCACAACTACAAAGATGAAGTGGTGGTGGGAAATAGCGATCCGGATCTGGAAGGCATCATTGGCAGTTCCATTTCCTACAAGGGCTTCTCCGCAAATGTGAACCTGCGTTACCGCGTGGGTGGACAGATCTTCATGCAAACATTATACGATAAAGTGGAAAATATCCCATATCAGAATATCGGACTGAACCAGGACAGGCGTGCATTGACTGATCGCTGGCAAAAGCCCGGCGACAATGCCAAGTTCAAATCCATTACGGAAACCAGGTCCAATCCCATGTCGTCTCGTTTTGTGGAAGACAATAATATCATCGCCGGCGAGTCCATTTCTGTTGGATATGAGAATTCCACTGCCAACTGGGTAAAAGCCATCCGCGCCTCCTCCGTGACCTTTCGGGCATATATGAACGATATTTTCCGTGTAGCCACTGTATTGAATGAAAGAGGGATCGATTATCCTTTTGCCAGATCGGTCTCATTCACGGTAGGTGTAAGATTCTAATTGATAAAAGCCAAAACGAATTCGAATGAAAACAAAAATGGTTCCCGTTTGTATGCTGTTGCTGCTACTCGGCGCCTGCAACAAATGGATAGACGTAAAGCCTTCGGACAGGTTGGCGGAAGACCAGCTCTTCTCAACCCGGGAAGGGTTCCTGAATGCACTCAATGGTGTGTATGTGGAGCTGAACAATCCGGCCGTGTACGGAGAGAATATGACCTATTCCAGCATGGATGTGCTGGCCAACTATTATTATATGACCGTCTCCACACACCGGTTCTACAATACTACCACCTTCGCCTATACGATGGACAATACCCGCACCACATTCGATAATATGTGGAAGAAGGCATATGAGCTGATCGTGAACTGTAATGTGATCATCGACAGGTGCGGGGCAAACAGTAACCCTTTATTGCCTGCCCCGTATTTCGGGATAGTGAAGGGGGAGGCCCTGGCGCTGCGGGCCATGTTACATCTGGATATGCTCCGGGTATTCGGTCCCATCTATTCCAGTGCGGACAAGGATAAGCCCTGTATTCCCTACAATACCTCTCCACGCCCGCTGGTGTCCGCGCTACTCAGTTCTGAACAGATCATGAAAAACGTGATCGACGACCTCGATGCAGCCGCAGCATTACTGAAGGACAATGATCCTATTTTCACGAACGGCGTACGTAACGGCACCAATCCCAATGGTTCCAACGATTTCTACCTGCGCCAATACCGCCTCAATTACTTTGCAGTGAAAGCACTCCTAGCCAGGGCTTATCTCTGGAAACAGGACAAGGAGAATGCCCTGAAGCATGCGGAGGACATCCTTATCGAAACGCTCGATCCGGCAAAACCTATTTTCGGTTTAGGGCCCGCCAACCCTACAGCTACCCCGGCAGAGTTCGATCATATGTTCCTTCCTGAAGTATTGTTTTCTCTTTTCAAGATCAACCGTCAGAATATCTATAATAATTTCTTCGCTCCCGATCTTCAGAAAGAGCTACGCCTCAGTTTCAATAATAACGACGATAACCAAAGCAGGAAAACTGCCCTGTATGATGACCAGAACGATTTCCGCCTCAAGGCCTGGCTGACGCTCAGCAATACCAATGGGAATTTCCTTACTCACGTAAAATTCGCTGTGAATCCCAATTCTCCCAGTCTTTACATGATCCCGCTGATCAGAATGGGAGAGGTGATACTCATAGCCGCGGAATGCAGCAATACCCTGGAAAAAGGAACGGCATACCTCAACCTGCTGCGCACTTCCAAAAACTGCGTGAGCCTGGCGCCCACCAATACCACGCAGTTGAAGGATTATATCACGCGCGAATTCCGCAAAGAAGTATTTGGCGAAGGCCAGATGTTCTTCTATTACAAACGAAACGCCATCACGGCCATTCCCAATAACGCCAACCTTACCGGCACCAAGCAAATGCAGTTGGGCAATTACATTGTTCCACTGCCATTGAGTGAAGTATCTGTAAGAGGAAATTAATCCCGATGCATCAAAAAATCGACAAAATGAAAAAGATGATATTCTGGTCAGCGATGCTGGCAATAATATTCCCATTCATTTCCTGTAAAAAAGAAATGATGGGATACGAAGGGATGGAAGGCGTTTATTTTGGAGTGAGAAGTGGCCCTTCCTATGCAGCGCCCGTATCCTGGCCGTACCGCCCTTATACCGATGTAGAATTCGTAAAGCAACCGCAGGAAATTCAGGAAATGGAGATCCGGATTGCCGTGAACATAACCGGCCCGATGAAGGACTATGACCGGCCTTTTAAAGTGATAGTCAACCCAGATTCCACCACTGCCGAAGCAGGGGTACATTATCTTCCTTTCGGCGATAGTTTCATTATCCCTGCCAATTCCATTACTGGCTATATCCCTATAACGGTGAAGCGTACACCGGATATGCTCACTACCAACAAAAAACTCGGACTGAAACTGGTACCCAATGAATATTTCGGGCTCGCCTTTCCCGAATGGAAAGCGATCCCCGGCCTTGGAGAATCCAGTCTGGGTAACGATACCGCCTTTGACGCCTCTTTGCATACCATCAATATCAACGACCTGATGGTGCAACCCGCCGTATGGCGTGGCTCCATTCAGGCAGGTAACCGGGAAGCAGGATCCTGGGGCGCCTTCACCAGGAAAAAAATGGAATTGATGTGTAGCCTGTTCAACCTGAAGTATGAGGACTTTGCCTCGGAAACTACCATGACGGCGGTTCTCGTGAGCCTGATCACCGCTGAAATGGGAAGGTACCTCATCAACCAGTTCAATGCAGGAACACCCGTGCTGGAAGATGACGGACGATTGATGTTCGCCGGTTCTGTTCCCTGGACATCCTATATCGGTGTTCCCTACAAGTAACCCTGATCGTTAACAACCCGGAAATTATTTATGAAAAAGATAAGCATACTCACGCTTACAGCTCTTGCTGGTTTCCTTCCTGCCTGCTACAAAGACAAGGGGAACTATGATTATACACCTATCAACGAGATCACCATATCTGGCCTCGCCAAAAGCTATTCAGCCATTTACGGCAAAGATATTTTACATATCGAGCCTGCTATCAAGCTCACAGAGAATATCACTGATCCATCCAGGCTCTCTTATTATTGGATCCTCGTGAAAGGCACTACAAGGCTGGATACCCTCGGCACCTCACCAGTACTGGATTATCCCGTAGATATCGCACCGGATACCTATGTGCTGAATCTCAGGATCGTGGACAACGCCACGGGTGTGGCCTGGAAGGCAGGCACCAACCTGAGTATCGGCACCCTGTACGGTACTGGTCTCATGCTGATGGGAACAGGAGAAAATGGAAATGCAGAAGTGGACATGATCTCCATGGTGAGCGACACACAGGTGGTGCGACATATCCTGTCCACTTCCGGCCTGCCCGCATTGCAGGGACCGGTCACCATCGTTCACAATGGGGACAAATCCACCAACGATAATTACGGAAGGCTCTGGGCCATGACCCAAAGTGGTTCTTATTTTCTCGATCGCAAGACCATGAAAAGCACCACCGCCAAAAAATTCGGCACCATCATCGCCATCAATGATAACCTGGATAAGGAAACATTGACGCCTATGCTATATGCGCCCCAGATCAGGGATAGGGCAGGGAATACCGGCAACACCTATGCGCGCGCCATGATGACCAGCGATGGCAATATCTTTCCTTCGCATACCTTCCTCACCGCCGGTGATTTCTATACCAACCCTATCAACCGGGTGGAAAACAATTTCGATCACCTCATCAAGACAGCCCCCTATCTGTTTTATCCGATCGCCAATATGGGCGCAGTGATCTGGTATGATACCGAGAAACAACGCTTCCTCAATTATGCCAGTTTCGGTTTCGGGCTTTTCTCCACCTTGATGAACGATATCGCCGGGGATCCCTTTCCCTGGGATCAGGCTGGCGCAGGCCGTACCCTGGTGTATGGGGAGAACACGAGGAATACAGACGGCGGCTCTACCAATGGCAATTCCTTTGCCATCATGAAAGACGGCAGCAATAATTATTTCCTGTACAAGTTCTACGCCAATGGCGCTACACCATTGAAACGGGATATGTACACCGTATTGCCCATTGCCGCTGGTTTTGCCAATGCCGATAAATTTGCCTTCTCTTCCAGGCGCTCAGTATTGTTCTATACCGTAGGCAATACCTTGCATGCTTACGATTACAATAAAGGATTTGAAAAGTCGTACACTTTTCCGGAATTAGGTTCGGATGAGATCACAATGATCAAATTCGATACTCAGATCGATTACACTACAAATGCATTGTATATCGCTACTTACAATCCCTCCACAAAAGGAAGGCTGCGCCGCTACATGCTTGGCACAGATCCGAATACTGTGACCATCACGCCGGTGGAAAGAGCCGACTGGGATGGGCTTGTGAAAATAAAGGATATGAACTGGAGAGCCCTCAACTAGGGCTTTCTTTAAACCCAATTGAAAAATATGATCAGGAAACTATTGGCGCTGGGGCTGACCTCAGGCATCGCACTCTCATTGTCTGCACAAACCGCCTTCACCCTGAAAGGCACCGTAAAAGAGGGAACAAGAGATGGAGAAAAAGTGACCCTTTCTTATTTCGACGGAACGAGAAAACAGTACAAGGGAGCAACCATCAGGAACGGGACCTATACCATCGAAGGCATGGTGATGGAGCCATCCCTCGCAACATTGACCATCCCGAGAACGGCAGAAGCCCGCAAGACCGATCCCTGGATCATGTCAGAAAAAGTAGAATTCTTCATCGAAGGAGGATCTATCACGGTAGAGGGAATGCCTCTTGAAAAGGCAACCATCAAAGCTCCGGGTAAATCACAGAAAGACCTGCTGGTGCTGCAAAAAACACTTAAGCCATACAAAGAAAAGGAAAGCAGGGCCTGGATCAATATGCTGAATGCCCTTGCCCAAAAAGATTCCGTGAACAAAGCTAAATTCGATGCAGAGCAAAAAAAACAACAAAGGCTGATCGACAGCCTGGAATACGTTTACCTGAAAAAGAATCCCCGGTCACATGTATCCCTGAGCATTCTAAGGGAGAAAGTGACCACCCAAACCCTCTCCGCAAACCGGGATAAATTTGCCGCCTTGCTGAAGCCATTGGCCGACTCCCTTAAGCAGACCATTGTTGGAAAGAAATTGTCGGAGCAAATCGCGACTGCTTTCAAACTGGCCCGAGGACAGCAGTCCATCGATTTTGTATTGAACGACACGCTGGGCAACCCGGTAAGATTATCATCTTTCCAGGGTAAATATGTACTGCTGGATTTCTGGGCTTCCTGGTGCGTTCCCTGTCGCTTTGAGAACCCCAATGTGAAGAAGGCATTCGAGCGTTTCAAAGACAGGAATTTCACTGTACTGAGCGTGAGCCTCGAAAGGCCCGGAGACCGTCAGGCCTGGGTAGACGCTATCGTAAAGGATGGCCTGCCCTGGAACCATGTAGCTGCGCTGACCAAAGAAGAAGGAGAGAATATGTGGAAACTGTACAATATCCAAAGCATTCCCATGAACTACCTGATTGGCCCTGATGGAAAGATCCTGGCAGTCTATTTGAGAGGGGAGGCCCTGGAAAAGAAACTGGAAGAAATACTGTAATTGAGTGCACAATAGTGGACAAGCTGCCTTCCGACGGGGGCAGCTTTTTATTTCCATAATTATATTTACAGGTAATAAATAATTTCTATTTTCAACCTGGTAACCACTGATTCACAAAACAAATTGAAATGAGCTTTACTGCAGGTGATATCTTTTATAAAAAAGAGAATGGGAAATTCAATATTTACAAATTATTGGTGAATGATGCGGATTTCGGGTGTTATCACGTGCTCATGTATACGCCCGTGGCCAGCCTGCCTGCTGAAGACAGCATCCATACACTGGATATCTATTTGTACCATGCACCTATCAATAGTAGCTCATTTGACGGATCCACTTTACTCACCAACCGGCCTGTTGTTGCCGATGACCTGATCGGGTATCATGAGTTCTTGCGCCAAACCCAGGATCCGGGCTACTATGTAAAGATCGCCGGAGAATATTACCAGGAGGGGTATCGGCTCACTGATGAACATAAGCACCTGGAAGCCATTGATGCCTACTCCAAAGCTATCGATCTGTTCCCTTCCTTCTATGAAGCCATCGACAACAGGGCATTCTGTAAGATGGACCTGGGATTATGGGAAGAAGCGATAGAGGATTTCAAATTATCACTGGAAGAGAATCCCAATAGCTTCCTGGCCGAATTCTCCATTGGTGAATGCTATTTCAAGATGGGCGATCTCGAGAAAGCAAAAGGCCAGTTTGAAATTGCCAAACAGATCAACCCTGAAGAAAAAGCGACCGATCTTTTCCTGGAAGCGATCAACAAACAATCTGGAAT
>JAGIAP010000242.1:0-5808 GCA_017744805.1 Chitinophagaceae bacterium
GTACGGTGGTGTGAGAGGACAGTAAGGGAAATAATCCCTTACTTCCTACTCGATCCATTTATTTTATGCTGAGTTCCTCCCTGCATTGATAATACCAAAGGCACTTCTGATCACCAGCTTCTCCAGTATCTCACGAGCTTGTGCAGGCGCACCCTCGTCTTCCATCTGACGGATCCGGCAAAGCGCATACTGCTGAATGGTAGTGAGCGGCAACACGATGCGCTCCCGCATCTGGATACTCAATTGCTCTACCGGGTAATCGGCCATCAGCTCTTTCTTTCCGGTGAGTTGGAAGATATAGCGCTGTGTAAGCTCGTACTCGTTGTAGATCTTGTTCCATATCTCGCCGAAACGCGGATCCTGCGACAGGAATTCAGTGAGCGGGAAGAAACATTTTTTCATCGCCATCTCACAGTTGTCAATAAGCGTTTTGAAGAACAGTGAATTCTGATACAGTTGACGCAGCTCGGGTGTTTTACCTTTTTTGTCGAGTATCTGCAATGCGGCGCCAACGCCGTAATAGCCGGTCACGTTCTGTTTCAGTTGGCTCCAGGCGCCCACGAATGGAATAGCGCGGAGATCTTTCAGGGAAAGCTTTCCGCCTCCTCCACGTTTGGCAGGACGACTGCCGATATTGGTCTCGCTGTAAAATTTCAGCGGGCTCACATGGCTCAGGTATTGGAGGAAATCAGGATGGTCTTTCAGTTCTTTGTAAGCATTCAGGCTTTCCTGCGCCAGGTCTTTCAATAGTTCTTCCTCCGCCGCATCGAGCGTTTTTTCTTTGGTGGAGAAGAGATCATTGGAGATACCCGCATTCAGCAACTGCTCGATATTGAACTGGGCAGAATCGATGGTGCCGAAATTGGAGCTGACCGTTTGCCCCTGGATGGTTAGCTGGATCTCCTGATTGGAGATATTCCTTCCCATGCTCGCATAGAATTTATGGGTTTTGCCACCACCCCGTGCAGGAGGGCCTCCGCGGCCATCGAAGAATACCACATCGATATCATATTCTTTGGAGAGGCGGGTGAGCTCTTCTTTGGCTTTGAAGATACTCCAGTTGGCCATCAGGTAGCCACCATCCTTGGTGCCGTCAGAGAAGCCGAGCATGATGGTCTGCCGGCTCTTGCGTTTGCTCAGATGGGCTTTATATACAGGATTCTTGTACAGTGCCACCATGATATTGCCTGCATGCTGCAGGTCTTCGATGGTCTCGAAAAGAGGAACGATATCGATGCTCAGTTCTTCCTTATCCCATCCACAGAGATTGAAGAGCGCAAATACTTCCAGTACATTCAGTACGCTGTTGCACTGGCTGATGATGTACCGGTTACAACCTTCCTGTCCGTTGTACTCCTGGATGGACCTGATAGCAGTGATGCTATCGAGTGTATCTTTTACGATGCCTTCTTCATACAATGAAGGGTTACTTCGTGTACTTAAATGCGTTAGTAGGTCGATCTTCTCTGTATCATTGAGCGAGGCATAGTTGGAAGGCAGCCCATCGTTCTTCTCTGCAATGGCTTCCAGTACGGTGTTATGTACGGAGCTGTCCTGGCGGATATCCAGTGATGCAAAGTGAAGACCGAATACCTGTATCTTGTTGATGAGGCTATCTACCAGGTGCTGGAACAATCCATTATGCTGGTACACGAGGATATCCCTGATCTTGAAGAGCTCATCCAGCAGCCATTGTTTAGACAATGCGGTACGCTGACCGGGAATGAAGATATTGTTATAGAGCTCTTTCTCCAGCTCATTGAGGATGCTGTCCACTCCTTTGAAAGTGAGCCTGCGTTTGAGTTTGCGCACATCCAGATAATAGCATTTGATGATGCTGCCGCGCAGTACATCGGCCACCTTCAAAGTGGTGTCCACTTTTACATTGGGGTTGCCATCCCTGTCGCCGCCGGGCCAGAAGCCCATTGTGATCACGGGGTTATGTGCCGGGATCGCATCAGGGAATTGTTGTTTCATGAAATTGATGATGCGGCCCGCCGCCTGGTAGAAAACATTCTCCAGGTACCAAACGAGGCTGATGGCTTCATCATAAGGTGTAGGCTTTTGCTTTTTGAAGAAAGGCGTTTTGCCCAGTTGTTGTAAATAAGTATTGATCTGGGCTGCATTGTTTTCCTGCAGGGCGCGTGAGAGGTCGTTGATGATTCCCAAAACCGTTCCGGGATAGAATTGGGTAGGGTGGGCGGTAAGCACCAGCCTGATAGAGAAGTCTTTGAGTTTCTCCACCAGTTCTTTCTGTGCATTCTCCTGCAACACTTCAGATTCCAGGTGCTTGAGGGTTCCGATGCCACTGGTATCGTTCACATCACGGAAAGCCGCATCTTCCAGTGCATCGAACAACACAACCTGGCGTTCTACGTATTGAATGAAACGGAAGAGTAGATCTATCTTTTCCTGGTCCTTGATATAGGATGTATGCTTTTCGAAAAACTCCTCGATGATCTGAACAGGGCTCAACTTTCGTTTGAAACCTTCTTCACAGTTATTGAGCAATAAAGAGAGAAGGATGCCTGTTTTCTCGATACGGTGAAAGGGCAGGGAAGTGAATAAGCTGTTGTATAACTGAAACTTAATTCCTACATAGTTCTTGAACTGCTGCAACCCTCTCGACGACTGGTGGTCCATGTTTTAAAGCATTTAGAATTGATGGGTGTTGAAATTACGCCATAATATTTATTCAGGCGATAACAGAAAATTATTTTTTGAAACTAACGGCTGTTATGAAACACGCTTTGTATATTTGACCTATCTAGTAGAATAATAGTGGCAACTATCAACCATATCATCTCTTCTGCCTCCGTAGCTTCCACGGCTACGTCCACTATTATTACGATTACAACAACCCGCTAAGGGTTGTATATTTCCATATTACCATCTGGGCTTTTGTAGCTTCAAGTCGAAAAGAAAAGCTTTCTCTATTTCCCTTACAATCAATCATTCATTCAACAATCAATATATGCAGGTCCTGAAATTTGGTGGCAGCTCAGTAGCCAATGCCGTCAACATCAACAAAGTAGTGGCTATTGTTCAAGATGCACTGAAAAAAGACAGAACCATAGTGGTGGTATCAGCGCTGGGAGGCGTAACTGACCTGCTTTTGCAGAGCGGAGCCCTCGCTGCCGGCGGAGATGAACAATACAAGAACGTTTTACAGATCATAGAACAAAGGCATCTCGAAGCCGTGAAAGCGCTGATCCCCGTTGCTAAACAGAGCGCTGTACTCAGTTGGATGAAGCAACGATGCAATGAGATCGAAGATATCTGCAATGGTGTTTTCCTGTTGGGAGAGCTTAGCTTGCGCACCAAAGATCGCATTGCCTCCTTTGGTGAACTGATGAGCTCGCATCTCATTGCCGCACGCATGACTGAAGAGGGCGCCGTGTGGAAAGACTCACGTGAGCTTATTCTGACTGATTCCAATTATAGTCATGCTGCTGTTGTGCGCGATGTAACTGATCATGCGATACAACAATATTTCGCTTCGGTAACAGATCAACTCTTTGTAGTGCCCGGGTTCATTGCTTCCAACGCACAAAGGCAAACCACCACCCTGGGGCGTGGCGGATCCGATTACACTGCAGCCATCTTTGCCGCTGCACTGGATGCCAATGTGCTGGAGATCTGGACCGATGTAAGTGGCATGATGACGGCAGATCCACGGCTGGTGCCACATGCAAAGGCATTGCCACATATCTCTTACCAGGAAGCGATGGAGCTTTCGCATTTCGGTGCCAAGGTGATCTACCCACCTACCATTCAGCCTGTAATGAAAAAGGATATCCCTGTATGGGTGAAAAATACTTTCGAGCCAGAAGCTTACGGTACATTGATTGAAAGGGAAGTAACGCTCAATGGTAATCATATCCGTGGGATCGCCAGCATCAACAAGATCACCCTGCTCAGCCTCGAAGGTGGTGGCATGGTGGGTATTCCCGGATTCTCGAAAAGATTGTTCGAAGCGCTCGCCAGTGAGCAGATCAATGTGATCCTCATCACACAAAGCTCTTCAGAACACAGCATCTGCGTGGGTATCGAAGATGCGCTGGCAGAAAAAGCCAAACAAGTGATAGATGAAACTTTCCGGTTCGAGATACAATCGGGAAAAGTGGATCCGCTGGTGATCGAGAAAGAGCTCGCTGTTGTAGCATTGGTAGGCGACAATATGAAAAGCCATCCCGGGGTAAGCGGAAAGATGTTCGGTGCGATGGGGCGCAACGGTGTGAACGTTCGCGCTATTGCCCAGGGCTCTTCTGAGCGGAATATCACTTCTGTAGTGGCTGCTTCTGATGTACGCAAAGCCATCAACGTATTGCACGAGGAATTCTTTGAGACCACCTACAAGCAGGTGAACCTCTTCCTGGCAGGTACCGGGAATGTAGGCGGAAAGCTGATCGCACAACTGCATCAGCAGCAACAATACCTTCAGGAGAATCTTCGGTTGCAGGTAAGGGTTATCGGACTGGCCAATAGCCGTAAAATGATCTTCAAAGAAGAAGGAGTGGACCTGTTGAACTGGAAAGATGTATTGGAATCCGGTGAGCCAATGGAGTTGCAACAATTCGTAGAACAGGTGCGTTCCCGGAATCTGCGTAACTCCGTATTCGTGGATGTAACCGCCAACGACAATGTTGCGAAAGTGTATGATCAGTTGCTCTCCAAGAGCGTATCTGTTGTAGCTTGTAACAAAGTGGCCTGTTCTTCTTCTTATCCTTATTACAAAAAACTGAAGGACCTGGCCCGTGAATTCAATGCCAGCTTCCTCTTCGAGACCAATGTAGGAGCAGGCCTTCCGGTGATCGGCACCCTCAATGATCTCAAGCGGACCGGTGATGTGGTGAACAGGATCGAAGCTGTGCTCAGCGGCACACTCAATTTCGTTTTCAATAATTACAATGGTGAAAGACCTTTTGCCGAAGTGGTGAAGCAAGCACAGGACGAAGGCTATACCGAGCCTGATCCACGCCTCGATCTCAGCGGTACCGATGTGATGCGCAAGATCATGATCCTGGCCCGTGAATCAGGAGAACAACTGGAAATGGAGGATATCTCCAACAATACTTTCATGCCTGCCAGTTGCATGCAGGGAACTGTTGCCGATTTCTATAAGGAGATGGCCAACCAGGAAGCGCATTTCAAAGCGCTTTTCCAGGGAGCTGCCAAAGAAGGAAAGAAACTCAAATTCGTGGCGAGCTATGAGAACGGCAAAGCGGCCGTAGGATTGCAGCATATCGGGCCAGAGCACAACCTGTATCACCTCTATGGAAAAGACAATGTGGTGTTGTTCTACACCAATCGTTACTCTGATCAGCCAATGGTGATCAAGGGAGCAGGGGCTGGCGCTGAAGTAACTGCTTCAGGAGTATTTGCAGACATCCTTCGCGCAGCGCATTAACCATTAAAACAAACAACCCATGAGTAAGTCAGTTCAGGTATATGCACCCGCCACCGTGGCCAATCTCGTATGTGGATTTGATGTATTGGGCATGGCGTTGCATCGCCCGGATGATATGATGACCCTTTCGCTGAAAGAGGAGCCAGGCATCACCATTGAACATACAGATATTTATCAGTTGCCCACAGAGCCCGAAAAGAATGTGGCTGGCGCCGCCTTGCTGGCCTTGCTGGAAGAGCTGGACAATCCACCTGGCTTTCACCTGGTAACCGATAAACGCATCAAGCCCGGCAGTGGCCTGGGCTCCAGCGCGGCGAGCTCTGCCGGAGCCGTAGCGGCCGCCAATCATTTGTTGGGCAATCCTTTTTCCAAAGAAGACCTGGTGCGCTTTGCCATGA
>JAGIAP010000242.1:5818-8641 GCA_017744805.1 Chitinophagaceae bacterium
GCCATGAACGGAGAGAAGGTGGCAAGCGGCGTGAAGCATGCGGATAATATCGCTCCTGCCATTTATGGCGGCATCACATTGATCCGTTCCATTTTTCCATTGGATATCGTGCAACTGAGCGGCCCGCCGCTGTTTGTAACGGTGGTGCATCCGCAGATCGAAGTGCGGACCGCAGATGCCAGGCAGATCCTCCGCAAGGAAGTGCAACTGAAGAGCGCCATCAGGCAATGGGGAAATATTGCAGGACTGGTAGCGGGATTGCTAAAACAGGATTATGCGCTGATCGGTCGCTCACTGGAAGATGTGATCATCGAGCCGGTGCGCAGTATCCTCATCCCGGGGTTCGATGATGTGAAATCAAGGAGCCGCCAAGCGGGCGCCCTTGGTGGAGGTATCTCCGGCTCCGGTCCATCCATCTTTATGCTCAGCGAAAAGGAATCCACGGCCAATGAAGTGGAAAAACTGATGCAGGATGTGTATTCCAGGCTGGGCATCGATTTCAAAACTTATGTAACCAGTATCAGTTACGATGGTGTGCGATTGTTGCCCGTGACTGCTCATCAACCTTAATCAACGATCATGAAATATTATAGTCTGAACCGGCAATCGCCGGAAGTGGATTTCAAAGAGGCAGCCATCAGGGGGCAAGCGCCTGACAAAGGCCTTTACTTTCCTGAGCGGATCCCGGTCTTTGAGAGATCCTTCATCCAAAATATCGAAAGCTTCAGCAAGGAAGAGATCGCCTACCAGGTGATCCGCCCATATATTGGCGATGCCATCCCCGAAGCGGATCTGCGCAGGATCGTGGCCGAGACCGTCAATTTCGACATACCACTGGTACGTATAAACGATAAGATAAGCACACTTGAACTATTCCATGGCCCCACGCTGGCTTTCAAGGATGTAGGCGCCAGGTTCATGAGCCGTTGCCTCGGCTATTTTTCCAAAAGCATTTCCGAAAAAGTAGTAGTGCTGGTGGCTACATCAGGCGATACCGGGGGAGCCGTGGCACATGGGTTCTACAATGTACCGGGCGTGGAAGTGGTGATCCTCTATCCCTCCGGAAAAGTGAGCTCCGTACAGGAAAAACAACTGACCACCCTGGGCAACAATGTGCGCGCACTGGAAGTAAAAGGCAGTTTTGATGATTGTCAGAAACTTGTGAAACAGGCTTTTGCCGATACTTCACTCACGCAGGAACTTTTTCTTACCTCCGCCAATTCCATCAATGTGGCGCGCTGGTTGCCGCAACAATTCTATTACCTGTTTGCATACCAACAGTGGAAAGACAAAGATAATCCACCTGTGATCTCCGTTCCCAGCGGCAATTTCGGGAATATCTGTGCAGGGCTATTGGCTTATTGTTCGGGCATGCCGGTGAAGCATTTTATTGCTGCCTGCAATGCAAATGCGGTTGTTCCTGAATTCCTGAGAACGGGCGACTATCAGCCGAAACCCGCTGTGGCTACCATCTCCAATGCCATGGATGTGGGTGATCCCAGCAATTTCGTTCGTGTGCTTGAATTGTTCAACCAGGAGCTGGGCTCCCTGAAAAATGTATTGAGCAGTGTAAGTGTAAGCGATGTGGATACAAAGAGGACCATCCGCGAAGTATACGGCTCCTGGGGCTACCTGCCGGATCCACATGGGGCAGTAGGGTTCAAGGCATTGCAGCAATACCTGCAACAGCACCAGGATGAAAAGGGCTTTTTCCTGGAAACGGCCCACCCCGTGAAGTTCTATGATGTGGTGGAGCCTGTGATACAGAGCAATATCCCCTTGCCGGATTCGGTACGTGGCATCATGCATCTGAACAAGACCAGTGTAGTGATGGAGGCTGATTACGATGCGCTGAAAGAACAGTTGTCGCTATTGAAGTAGTGTTATCCGTATCTCCAACTTTTCTGCAAAGGCCGGCATTTCGCCAGCCTTTGTTTTTTAATGGAACATTTATCATTAGTTTGCAGCAGTTGTCCGTTAAACTAATATATAACCCCCGGGATCTCCTGATCCGTATTGCAGAAGATGATACCAAAGCTTTTACCCAGCTTTTTGATCATTACTGGTTGCAGGTTTTTGCGCATGTAAAAACCTATATCAGAAATACGGAGCAAGCCGAGGATATAACCCAGGACATTTTTTTCAGCATCTGGACCAATCGTGCCAAATTGACCATGGTAGCCGATTTTGAGCCATGGCTGCATGTAGTTACCCGCAACCGCACCATCTCCGGTCTCCGGAAATTGCTGAAGCATGGCGACAATATTATTTCAGACATCATACCCGAACTGGCAGCGCAAACGGGTGATTCTCCTGATGGGCAGTTGGATCTGAAACAATCGCGCGAATTGCTGCAGCAAGCGATCGATCAATTGCCTGCCCGCCGCCGCCAGGTATTTCGCCTGAGCAGGATGGAAGGGCTCTCTCACCAGGAAATTGCGGAACAACTGCAGATCTCCAAAGCCACCGTCAATGAACATATCAGTGAAGCCCTGCTTTTTCTGAGAGCGAAACTGGCCGGATATCCCGGGTTACTTTCCGCCTTACTCCTTATTTCTACGTGCTGGATGGAAAGAAAATAAAAAAAACTTTCGATCCCACCCCTTATCCTTCCTTTTTCATGCGTCCATTAAAAAGCGCGAAGCGCAACCGATGCAAATATGAATCCTGAAGACTTTAAAAAGATCATACATGCCTGGCTCGATGGGGCGCTGTCTGAAGAGAGCCAACAACTGCTGAGCAGGCTGCTGATGCAACCTGAGTACCAGGAGCAGCTCGATGCTATCATGCAAGAGCAGCAGGAGCAGGGCTATGCCCCTCAAC
>JAGIAP010000242.1:8651-8861 GCA_017744805.1 Chitinophagaceae bacterium
AGGATTCATACCAGCGAATGCGGAATGCATTGCAGCACAAGGTCAGAACAGAAAGGCGCAGGGTCCCGGCGTATTGGTGGGCCGCTGCCGCCGTACTCTTGTTGTTGGTAGCTGGATGGTGGTTATTGGTACCTGGAAAGAAAATGGAAACGCCGGTTGCGTCCGACCTGAAAAAAAGCCAGCAGATCGCACCTGGGCAAGAAGGAGCGA
>JAGIAP010000243.1 GCA_017744805.1 Chitinophagaceae bacterium
TACTTTTCCATGATCAGCGCCGGCGGCCCTGTAGCTGAAAGCACAGCCATTATCGAAAAGCCGGAACAGGATGGTATCCGTTATTGAATTTCCTTTTACCAGTATGGTATATTCGATACAATGGTTGATGGCGCTGTTACTGTTAAGCCTGGAAGGCCGGGTTTCCCGGATCGTTCGCTTCTGCAGCAAACTGAGCTGTTGCACATCATTCCCGATGCTCCTGTTATCGAATTGTATCCCGAGCGATGAAGCATCTATCAGTTGTAATTTGTTTGCCCAAACACTGTAGTACAGTTTTCCATTATCGGAATACAGAACAGCATGCAATTGCTTACCCGGACTTTCCAACCGAAGGACAGGCCCTGCTGCCCGGAGCATTCCACCCAACAATAACATCAATATGGTAAGCGATAAGCGGTCTCTCATGCAAATAAAATTTTAACCTGACTATTATTTGTAACTGATCTCCAATACCTGCATCCCGTAACCAGGCAGGGTAAGCCTGAATGATGCCTTTACCGGTAACCGGGTACGTTTCCCGGATGCCTCGATCCATTGAATGCCCTTCGGTACAATGGTCTTGTTGTCCAATATTTTACTGTAATCGATAGTCAGCGTGGTAGTCAGTTTTTCATCATCATTGTTCAGCAAAAAGAGGAATAATTTTTTCTGTTCATTATCGATGGCGCCGAAATAATCGAGGTAGGGAGATTCGGTTTGCAGCACTCCCTCTTTCAGCAAGAGCGATGCTTTATGTCCGTAAACGTTGCCGGGTTGGAAGCCATAGCTCTGGTGCGGTCCTACTTTCGGCGTGATACATCCTCTCGGGAATTCCACTTTTCCACCGGACCGGAGACGCAGTTCCGAGAGCAGGTAATCCGTGATCCAGCCGATCTGCCACCAGGCATGGTGCGGGTAGGGACCTGCTCCCCTGTTCATCACATCCCAGTAGTAGCTGGCCACGCTGGTGGCGGGGTCTACAAAGGCATCACGGCCAAGTGCAGCCGCTCTCGCCATCGTGAGAAAAAGCGAGTCCCTGGTGATAGCGAACATCCGGATGAACATACCTGTATGACTGGCCAACAGGATCGGACCACGCAAGGTGGCCGAACCGAAACTGCCTCCATGCTCGAAGCTGAGCCCCACCTGGCTGATCTCCCAATCCTGCCTTGCCACACCCCTGACGGATTTTTGAGCAGTAGTGGGAATGGGATGAGTGTAAACTGAAGTTGTGTAAAGCTTTGCAGTGGCAATGGCTGCGGACAGATGTACCGTATCTTTGGTGATTTCGTACAGATCCAGCAGAGCCTGTGCGCTTTGGCCTGTGGCAAAATCCGGTGCAAAACGGGTATCCCCACATACGCCTGTGAAATGTCCCTTGTTCACGGCATTGGCGATATACCAATTGGCGCCTTTGATGGCGCCCTGCAAATATTTTTTATCGCCAAGCAATTTGTAAGCAATCACCAGCCCATAAAAAGTAGTTCGAAGATCTTCCAGGTCTGTGAACAAAGGCTTCCGCGTAGCATGATCATATGCCATTACCCATCGGCCATCTGGGCCCATCCAGGCTAGCAGCCGGTCGGCGGCAGCTTGCACTTCATTCCGAATGGCCGTATCCGTTGGATTGAAAAGCAGGATATTGCCTGCATCCATCAGTACGTAATAGGTAGTGCCGATTGGCTCAACATAAGGTCCCCACTCTTCCGTGAATCGCTTGCTTTTGGGAAGATAGTACTGCCCGGCGGCCGCGCCATGGAAAAAGCCGGTATCGGTATTTTGTTGTGTGAGCTTGAAATTCCTGACAAAGGGCAGCCTGGTCTGTTGTAAAACGGGATCGTTGGTAATGGTGGCCAGCATCCACATGGCGCCGTAGTCTGCATTCTTGATGGCATCCCCTTCACCTCCGTATACACCTCCCCGGTAGTCCTGTGCACCAATGGTAAGGCCCTGGTATTGTTCCGTTCTCCACTTGGAAGTACTATCGTCCACCACATACCTGTGCATACGCAGGATACGGTCAGTGAGCGATTGCCTGGTTTGCTTCAGGGCCAGGAAATCTTTCAGGCGATAGATATCGTTAGCGGCATGCTTGTATACAGTGAACCAATCCGCTACTGCCACCGTATAGCGGAAAGAAAAGCGGATGGCCTCTCCTTTTTTAAGATAAGATCCTTTTTCTCCCAGCACCGGGTGCCAGGCGGTTGGCGTTAGCTGCGCCTGCCTGTTCATCAGGGAAAGACCCAGTTGCCAGGTATTCTGGGTGCTATGATCTTTCTCCCATGGATCGCGGGACATGCCCGGAGCTGGTATAACGGAAATGGTTATGCCATTCTTACCGGTGAGCAATGGTGACAAGGTAGAAGCTGTTCGCTCGCGGGTGACCACCGGCAATGCAGGGATACCCTGCCCGTACCCATAGGCTTTCACCAGGTCCTTTTCGATAGCATTGCCCTGGAAATGACCAGGCACCATCCCCCAGCGCAGGTCCTGCTCATCGATCACTACCAGCGTAGGAGACGACAAGGAATAGTAACCATCCTTTTTGGCGGTGAGCGAAATTGTTACCAGCACATCATTCGAAAATCGATCATCCAGTTGCCAGGTAGCCGCTATTGCTGCCTGGCCCGTTGACCGGCTGAACTGCAATATCCCGTTCTCTTTTTTTCCATTTTCCGGGAAGAACCGGATCGCTTCCCCTGCTTTGTTCATTGCAACGGGTAGCAGCACTTGCTTCCAGGGCGGCAGGATATATTTGTACTGTGGCTCAGGGATATTCACTTCCTGTCCATTTTCATCATATACTTTCATCGGCACTGAATCCGGTGGAGCAGCCGAGTACAATACCGTGTAGGCCCCACTGACGCCTGGCAACTGTTTCCATTTTCCATTATGTTGCACAGCCAGTTGCCCTAATTGCCATCCCTCCTCCGTCTGGTTCCATTCCAGTTTCAGGGAGGAAGAAGAAAGCATCAGCTTCTTATTGGCAACAGGCCCCTGTGCCATCATATTGAAAGCGACCAGCAGGAAACCCGCCATCCATCCATATTTTTTGCAGCAATGCATCAAGGTGTAATTGTGATGGTCAACTCTTTCGCTATGCGTGGGGGCTCATTCTGGTAAGAGGCATTGCTGGCCTCGAACACCACTTTGTAGGTCCCTGGTTTCGTATACAGGTCGGTGGCCGCTGCATAACGGGTAAGATTAGTGGTAATATTCTTGATCGAGATCCCTTTATCCGGCGTGATGGTATTGGGGTTGAAGCTCTTCGAAAGCACCCAATCGTCGTCCTCGTTATTGGCGGTGGCCTGTGATAAGAGCTGTGCGCTCGTGATCAGCCAGTTGGAAGCGGCATTCCTGAAGCTGATGGATCTCCAGGCGGCAGTGGACATGGTGGCCATCGGCGTGATGCTTCCGTCCGTTGCCTGGTTGTCTGCATTGAAGGTACGTACACACCAGCGGTTAGGGCCAGCCATGGCAGGTACCATATAACGGAAAGCAATAGTGGCTGCTTTGTTGTCTGCCGTGAATTCTGACATATCCACCGTTCCGGACGGTGTCTGGTCTGCCCCCGTTGAAAGAGTTACCCTGCTGGTGATATCCGTCCAACTGGCGGCCTTTACAGCATTGGTATCGTATACCCCGTTGAAATTGTTAGACACCAGTACGGTCAGGTTGTTGAGTATACCGAATTGCTGGTAGGTATTGAATTTCACCAGGAGTTTGTTCCCCGTAGTGAATGTCCTGTTCCTGAATTCGTAGGTGCGGCCAGGCGTTCCGGGCCAGAAAACGATATTCTGCGGATTGCCCTTGAAATTGAAAATAATGGAATCTCCCAGTTTGTAGGTGGCTGCACTGGAACTGACCTCGAAATCAGGACTGCCCACTTCATCCCTTTTTGTACAGGAAGCAGCCAGAAGTGTGATGATGCTATAGAAGAATATTTTGTTCATGACCTTGGTGTTGGAGATTAGAATGATTTTACCAACCGGGGTTTTGCGCCACGTATGGGTTCACGGCTATTTCAGTATTGGGGATCGGGAACAATACGCTCCTGCTGGTGATCCTGCTGGCCTGCTTGATAGCGGCATCAGAGAGCGTGGAAGGCATATTGGTTTGATATTCTGTCACCATCTGTTGCATGGTACTTACGTAAATGCCCCAACGAAGCAGATCGTGCTTACGCAATCCTTCATAAGACAGCTCACAGAAACGCTCTTTCCGGATGGCCTCCCGGAAATCTACCTGTCCCAGTCCTGTAAGATCGATGGTATTATCGGCTATATCCGTCGGTTTTCCGAACCCTCTCCTGCGTACTTTGTTCACAGCTTCAAAGGCCTCCTGGGAAGGACCGGCGATCTCGTTATCGGCTTCCGCGAACATCAGCAACACATCGGAGTAGCGAAGCATCGGGAAATTGATGGGCGTAAAATCCTGGTCCCTGGGCCTGAACAGCTCATACTCTCTCCTGTATTTTCCGGCGCTCCTTTCATAGATCTGGGTATTGCTCCAGTTGGTCCTGGTAACCGGTGCAGCGGTTCCGGAGCCTGTAGGTACAAAGCGGTAAGGCGCGATGGTCCAGTCCCTCCGGAGATCATTGGCCTCGTAACTATTGTACAGTTTGGCCGTAGCATGTACATAATCGTAAGCAAACCCGGAATCGATATTGGGACAATAAACGCCCATCCAGGATCCCACATAACCACCTTCGCGCACCACTTCCCGGTTATTGCCATAGTATTCTATTTCCCAGAGATTCTCTTTGATATCATATTTATCCTGCGCCAGGTTGATGAAGATCTGCTTGAAATCCGCATTGAGCGAATGTTTGCCGGATCCGATCACTTTTTGCGCATAGCTGCGCGCATCTTCATACTTAGCGATATCCTGCAACGGGTAACCGGCCATGGTGAGATACACGCGGGCCAACATGCCCTGTACGGCTGTTTTGCTGATCCTTCCATTGAATCCATAATACCCGATCTCTTTCACCAGCCCTTCCGCTTCTTTCATATCCTTCACGATCTGCGCATATACCTGCGCGAGAGGCGCTCTAGGAAGGTTGGGCTCCAGTGGGGATTTGGTGGAGCTGAGCTTGAGTGGCACCGCGCCCCAGTTATCGGCCAGTACAAAATAGTAGAAGCCGCGCAGGAACAATGCCTGACCTTTTACTTCGTTCTTTATGCTATCTTCCACTTCTGCCCCATCCACATGATCCAGTAACATATTGGCCCTTTCGATACCTACATAGAGCGCTTCCCAGCAGCGGTTGAGCTCCAGCATACTGGCATCGAGGATATTGGCCATATAACCTGTGACCTGGTTCTTGATGAAGAATTCATCGCTGAAAGATAGAAAACCATACAGGGCGCTGCCATAGGTACGACGATCGCCCAGGCGATCGTATACGGCGGCCAGGGCCCTGTCCAGGTCTGTCTTTGATTTGTAATAGGTTTCAGGAGTGATGGTATCCACGGGTTTCGTGTCCAGGAATTTATTGCAGGAGCCCAGCAGCAATAGCGCGAACAGAACGGCCAGCAACATACCTGCCGCTCTGAGGCATTGCCTGAAACCATTGACAGGCTTGCTATTGATGATGGATGCTGTATTTGCGATCATATACAAAACAGTTTAATCGTTAGAAAGTGACATTGAGACCAAGGGTGATGGTCCTGGCCTTTGGATAGGCCGACCAATCGAATGAGGGCGTAAGGGGTGAATTCCTTACAGACACTTCAGGGTCCACACCGGAATAGTTGGTCCAGGTGACCAGGTTCTGCGCCGCTGTATACACACGCACACTCTGTATCTTGATCCGCTTCAGAAGAAAGGCAGGCAAAGTATAGCCCAATGAAACTGTTTTCAGTCGCAGGTAGGATCCATCTTCGATCACCCGTGAAGAAAAAACGTTTGGACTGGTTACACCGGCCACAGGCAGCGTGGCATCTGTATTGTCTGGCCTCCACCTGTCTTCCCAGGATTTGAACATATTCAGGTAAGGCCGGCCTTCCATCCCTTCAAACACAACCCTGTTGGCATTGAGCACATCATTGCCATATGACCATTGAAAGAAGATGCTCAGGTCGAAATTGTAATATTTGAAATTATTGGTGAAGCCGCCGGTATGAATGGGTTGCGGATTACCGATGATAGCCTGATCGTTTGCGTCCACTATCCCATCTCCGTTGATATCCTTGTATTTCACGAAGCCTGGCTTGATCAAACTCCTGTCCTGTCCATTATTCGGTACTTCATCTTTCAGTTGATAAGACCCGTTGGGCAGTTTGTTGAAATCAGATTCCTGGTAAAGCCCGTCGTTGATAAAACCGAGGAACATGGCAACGGGCATTCCCGGCCTGGCGAGATATGGCAGCGAGTTGTTGAAATTATCGTTCCACCCCAGCACCCTGGTAGTGATACTGGGCTGATCATAATTCAGTTCCAGGATCTTGTTCCGGTTGAAAGCGATATTGAAATTGGTGGTCCAACTGAAATTCTTTTGATCGATATTCACCGTATTGAGGGTGAATTCAAGTCCTTTGTTAGACACTTTGCCGATGTTCTTGTACCCGGTGAGATAACCCGTGGATGCAGCAAGATTGGCCAGCAGCAAGAGGTTGCTGGTTTCCTTGTAGTAGAGATCGGTGGTAAGGCTGATCCTGTTATTGAAGAACCCGAGGTCCAGCCCCAGGTTGGCCTGTGCGGTGCGCTCCCATTTCAGGTCCTTATTCCCTACTTCAACGGGCGCGGAACCGGGGATATGTACATTGTTGAAATAATAACCGGGAGTGGTATTGCCGCTGCCATTGGTAAAACCTGTCTGGCGCAGTACGGAGAGATAAGCGAAATCACTCACGCGATTGTTACCTGTAACGCCGTAGCCTACACGCAATTTTGTTTCGGAAACGAATGGCAGTTTCTTCATGAATTTCTCATCGTGCACTCTCCAGGCAATGGCAGCAGAAGGGAAATAACCCCAACGGTTACCATCGGCGAATTTGGACGAGCCATCAGACCTGTAGGAAACGGTAAAAAGATATTTCGATAAAAATGTATAGTTCACCCTTCCCAGGAAAGAGACCAACGCAACATCTGAAGAAGAGGATTGGTTGGATATCGGCGTCCCTTCATCGAGGCCACTGATGCCCAGGGACTCATTGGGAACTTTGTTGGCGGTAAAGCCATCCACGATGGTCCTTGTTTTTTGCATGGTGAACCCGCCCACTGCATTCAGGATATGGTTCTTGTTGAACCGTTTGTTCCAGGTGAGCGTATTCTCGTTCAGCCAGCTACTGAAAGTATTGTTGGTAACGGATCCGTTGATCCCATTGGTTTGGCCGTACACGGTACGGGGGTTACCGGCAGCCGTTTTGGAGTTGTTGAATATCTCGCGGCGATTGGCATTCCTGGTAATGCCACCAGAAACGCGAAGCGTCAAACCCTTGAGCAGCTTGTATTCCAGGAATCCGTTCGCGATCAGCATATTGGTATAAGCGATATTATGTGCATTCTTTGCCGACACAATGGGGTTCACCCGGAGGTCGGAGCCAGTAGTGATACTGGGATCGAAAGCATCATCGATGAATGTGAGATCGGCCAGCGAGTCGCCGGTGATGGGGCGATATCCCCAGGCACTGAAGAAAAGATAGGAAGAGGCGTTGATGCCGTTATCTCCCCCACTGGTAGCGATCTGCCCATTGGCCCTGAGCCAGGTGTAGTTCACATTCATGCCGATCTTCAACTTATCGTTCACGGACTGGTCAAGCACCATCCTTCCCTGCGCACGCTTGAATCCACTATTGATGATGATGCCATCCTGGTCCATCAAAGAACCTGATAACGCGTATCTTGTTTTATCGGTGCCACCCGTCAGCGAAAGGCTATGGCTCTGCATCGGTGCGGTGCGGAAGATCTGGTCCTGCCAGTTGATCCCCTCCACATCCCGGTAAGACTCCAGGGTTTTGCCATCCTTCAGATAAGTATCGGTGGAAGTGGTAGGATTCAGTTCCAACTGGTATTTCACGAACTCGTAAGGGCTCATCACTTCCTGTCTTTTGATCTCTTTCTGCAATCCATACCAGGTATTGTAGGTAAGTACGGGCATACCGGCCTTTCCTCTCCTGGTAGTGATGATCACCACACCATTGGCGCCACGTGCACCGTAAATGGCGGTAGCAGAAGCATCTTTCAATACTTCGATCGATTCAATATCTTCCGGATTGATGGTGTTGTTATTGGCCGTTTCCACAGGGAAACCATCGATCACATAGAGCGGTGCATTGCTTTGCGTGATGGAGTTGCCACCGCGGATGGTGATGAGGTTGGCAGAGCCGGGCTGACCATCCACTGCAGCTACCTGCACACCTGCCACCCGCCCTGCAAGCGCATCTTCGAAGGAAGGCACGGGCGCTTTCTTCATATCGGCTACTTTCACTTGCCCAACCGAGCCCGTCAGGTCTTTTTTGCGGACAGTACCATAACCGATCACGATCACATCGTCCATATCTTTCAAACTACTGTTCAGTTGTACATTGTAAACAGTGATGTTTGCATTGAGTGGTACTTCTTTAGTGCCATAGCCCACCATCGAGAAAACAAGAACCGCACCTTTCACATTATCCACTTTAATGCTGAAGATGCCTTTCCCATTGGTTGCCGTAGCGGCAGTCTGGCCCTTGAGTTGAACGCTGACGCCTTCCAGCGGTTCGCTTTCGGCATCGGTCACTTTACCGGTAATGGTTCTTGAATTGGAGGCAGGAGGGGCATTCTGGGCATGCAGGCCAGAGAATGCCATTACTACAAACAAGGTAGCAAGGTAAATTGCAG
>JAGIAP010000244.1:0-2871 GCA_017744805.1 Chitinophagaceae bacterium
GTCCTGCAGAACCTGGTGAAGGAATACCCGGAGATCGCGGGCGAGTTGAGAACGATCATTGAAGAAAGATGGGACCAGGAAACACCTGCCTTCCGCTCCAGGGGCAGGAAGCTGCTCAACTTCCTGAACACTTGACCCCACTCATTTTTTTTATTATCATTGTATAAAATACGCCCCCATGCAGCGGTTACCAACCTCCGCCCAAACAAACTGATATGAGCCTCCTTATGAGATTTGCACCTGTTATCCTGCTCCTTGTTTCCATGCAATATGCATTGGGGCAAACAAAGGTGCCGGACTTCGGTGAATTCAATACGGCTGAGAAGAACATGACGGTCTGCGAGTTCGATCCCGAAGCCGAAGCCGTTATCATCCTCGACAAAGGAGAGAGCTATCACAATGACGACTGGAACCTCATCACCAAAAGAAGGATCAGGATCAAGATACTCCGGGAGAAAGGGATACAGCTCGGTAATATAAGTCTGTACTTCTATTCGAAAGAAGACTTCGAATCCCTCTACGATATCCATGCCGTGGTATTCAACAGACAACCTAACGGTACCGAGGAAACGAAGGAGCTGGACGACAATGCCATCTTCACCGCAAAAGTGGACGAGAACTGGAGCGAAAAAAGATTCGCCCTACCCGGCGTACGCGTGGGCAGTATCATCGAATATGAATACACCACCATCGCCAAGAATTACAATGGGCTACGCGATTGGTATTTTCAGACCAATCTTCCCACCATGCTCAGCAGCTACAATATTGTGGTGTTGCCCAATCATGAATTTGCCTACAAAGTGAATAAATCGCCCAACCTGCCGATCATCGTAAAAGGCGACAGGTCCGAAGGCTCTACTTATTTTGAAATGAGCAATATCGCGGCCCTGCGCGAAGAGCCCTTCATGGACGCCAAAAGTGATTATCTCCAGAAAGTGGAATTCCAGTTAAGCGGTTATGCCAGCAGGTTTGGCGGAAGGACCCGCTATATGACCACCTGGACGGAGCTAAGCAAGGAACTGATGAGCAATCCCAATTTTGGAGGACAGATCAGCAAGTCTGTATCCGCTGACGCCCTGCTGGCCGATGCGGCAAAGTTGGGCAGTGATTTTGAAAAGATGAAGTTCCTCTACCTGTACGTTCAAAGGAATATCCATCTCAAAGGCAATAAGACCATCTATATCCAGGAAGGAGTAAAAGAGGCATTCAAAAACAAGATCGGCAACAGCGCAGAGATCAATCTCCTTCTGATCAATTTACTGAAAGAAGCCGGCCTGGAAGTATATCCCCTGCTGGTGAGCGAGCGCTATCATGGCAAAATGAAAGAAGGGTATCCCTTCCTGGACCAGTTCAATAACGTACTGGCATATGTGAAGATAAACGACCAGAGATACGTGCTGGACGCATCTTCCAGCTATACGCCTCCTGATATGATCCCTGCTCTGGTAGTGAATACAAAGGCCTTCCTGGTGGATAGGAAAAAAAGTGGCATCATGGATCTTTCTGACAATAACAGGCAGGACAGGAACAAGATCACCCTCACCGCCTTCATCGATTCCGATGGCAATATCCATGGCAAAGTGATCACCCGGAGCTATGATTATGCACGCCTGAAAAGAAGGAGCGCCTATCAGAAAAGCAAGGATCAACTGATCAGTGAATACTATACCGGTTACCATTCCGCCCTGAAGATCGATAGCTTTACCGTGACCAATGTAGAAGTAGACTCGCTCCCATTGGAGCAGAAATTCAGTTACCAGTTACCCATCAACGCCAGCGGAGAATACCGGATGCTCAACCTGAATATGTTCACCGGTCTTCAAGCCAGTCCATTCATCTCAGATATCCGCTTTACCGATGTGAATTTTGGTTACCTGCAGCATCATGAGTTATTGGAACTGATCACCCTGCCCGAAGGTTGGGAACCGGAAGACCTGCCAAAAGATTCCAGGTTGATCACGCCGGATAATAGTATTTCTTGCGCCCGATATATTACCTTTACCAATAATAACCTGAATGTATTGTTCAGGATAGAATTCAACAGAAGTGTATTCGATTCCGGCGAATACCCCATTCTGAAGGAGTTTTTCAAGAAAATGACCAATATGCTGAATGAGCAGGTCATTTTACGCAAAAAAAACTAGTACAAACCACCATGAAAAAAACGTTTGCGGCAGTGATCACTGTTGCTGCCATCACCGGAACCTCCTATGCACAGTCGCCATCCGACCTGTTGCGTTATTCCGCCCTCACCATTGCCGATAGCCTGAAAAAGGGCGCAGACGCCGTTTTCCGGCTGGATGAGGATATCATCGAGATCCAGTCACCTTCTAAGTACACTCGCACTACCCATCAGATAGTGACCCTGCTGAACAAGGATGCTGCAGACCATTTCTATCAGAGCCAGTGGTTCGATAAATTCAACACCGTGTCCGATATCGAAGTGAAGCAATATAATTCGCTCGGCATGGAGGTGAAAAAATGGAAAAAGAAAGATTTCGAGACTGTCGCCTATAACGATTATATGAGCCTGCATACGGACGACAAGATCATGAAGCTCTATGTGCCGGCAACCGGCTACCCCTGCACTATCGAGGTGATCACCACCCGGAAGTCCAGCAGTTATACAAGCCTTCCCGGTTCCATCATCCAATCTCCCAATCATGCAGTGGAGGAGTTCAATTATGTGGTGAAAACGCCGCCGGATCTCGATATTCATTATAAAAGCTCCAATACCGATCTCAAGCCGGTGATCACCAAAGGCGCGGATGGCATCACCTATACCTGGAAAGCGAAGAATCTGAAAGCTGTGCGAAGCCAATCGGATAGCTGGGAATCTTCCTATATCAACTATCCTTCCATCCAGATCGC
>JAGIAP010000244.1:2881-6987 GCA_017744805.1 Chitinophagaceae bacterium
ATCGCTCCTGCCAGGTTCGAATATGATGGCACCAAAGGCAGTCTCAATTCCTGGAAGGAATTCGGCCAGTGGTTATGGCCGCTCTACGATGATCCCACTCCTTTCACACCGGCAAGGGCCGCCGAGATCAGGAATATGGTGGCTTCAGTTGCTGATCCCCGTGAAAAGGTGAAAATACTGTACCAATACCTTCAGAAAAATAACCGCTATGTGAGCATCCAACTGGGTATCGGCGGCTTCAAGCCATTTGCCGTTTCATTTGTGGACGATAAGAAATACGGGGATTGCAAGGCCCTCTCCAATTATATGCGTTACCTGCTGAAAGTAGTGGATATCCCCTCCTATCCCGCCGTGATCAATGCAGGATATGATAACCCTCCCGTGGACCCTTCCTTCATTATGAACAGGTTCAACCACGTGATCCTTTGCGTGCCTCTTCAGAAAGACACCGTTTGGCTGGAATGCACCAGTAATTATAACGACTTCAATGACCTGAGCACCTTCACGGAGAACAAGAATGCATTGCTACTCACTCCCGAAGGCGGCAAACTGGTGTCCACCCCAAAAAGCCATAGCAGCCAGAACAAGCTCAGCATCCACTCTGAAATAAAAGTGAATAAGGACGGACCAGCCGAAATGATCTCCAGGATCAACTGTACCGGCAGTTTCTATTACCGCTTCTATTTTGCCAAACAGATGCAAAGGGAAGAGTTGAAAAGATTCTTTGTACAAAAAATGGAATTCAAATCGCCCGATGATTTCAGGTTCGAGGATGTAAGCGCCAATGGGTCGCACGAGTATACCATGACCTTCCTCTACGACCAGGTATATGATTTCAAAGCGGGCAGCAAATTTTTCTTCCGCCCCCGCATGTACAATATCTGTGATGAAGAGATCAAGCCAGACAGCAACCGCACCAGCGACTATCTCTTCGAGTTCCCTTACGAGAAGACAGACACTACCGTTTACACACTGCCAGATGGTTATACCATAGACGCCATACCACCTGTAAAAGAACTGGAAACACCGTATGGCCATTACCGTAAAGAAGTGATCAGGAACAGCAGCGGCAATGGCTTCACGGTGATCACCGTTCTTAACCTGAAAAAACATATTATCCCTGCAAAAGAATACCAGGCCCTGTCTGATTTCTTTCAGCAGATCAACAAGACTGATGGTGCCAAACTGGTCATCATCGGGCAATAAGCGTACCCGCCCTGTACACTTAAAACAAATAAGCACGACATGAAAAAATTATTGCTTCTGGCTTTCGCCTGCATGCCGGCAATACTGTTGCATGCACAAAAAGACAAGGACCTGCCTGGCTTTGGAAAGGTAGACAAAGCCGATCTCGAGCTAAAAGTCTGCGACTTCGACAAAGACGCCGAAGCCATGATCCTCCTGGAAAATGGAAATGTGGAATTCCAGCGGGGCAACCACTGGATCTTTGCCATGAAGATCGAGAAAAGAGTGAGGTTCAAGATCTTCAAGGATAAAGGCATGGACTATGCAACCGTAAAGATCCGTTACGTTACGGACGATAATTACGAGAAGCTCCTGGATGTGGATGCCGTTACCTATAACCTCGATGCCAACGGCAAGATCACAGAAACGAAAGTGGACAAGAAGTCCATGTTCAAAGAGAAAGTGAACTCCAATGTGGCCGCTCTCAAATTCACCTTCCCGGATGTAAAACTGGGGCAAAGCGTATTGGAGTATCGATATACCATCCTTCGCGAAAGCGTTACCTCGGTGGATCCCTGGATCTTCCAGGATCGTATCCCCACCCGCGTAAGCGCCTTCCGGCTGGTGATCCCGGAATATTTCAAGTTCACTACCAACAGCAATATGAGCTTTCCGGTAGAACAGAAGCGTGATGAGTTCCGCCAGACCATCACCCTGGAGCGCGACAATCTTGCGTATAACGCTTACGAGTATCTGTACAAGATGAAGAATGTACCGCCGCTCAGGAACGAACCGTATATGGGCGCAGCAAGGGATTATCTCCAGCGCGTCACCTTCCAGCTTTCCAGCGTGGAATTCCCCAACCAGCTTCCCATCAATCTCACCAACTCATGGGAAAAGCTCACCAAGAACCTGATGGAAAGCTCGGCATTCGGCCAGCAGATCAGGAAGAACCTGCTGAAGAACGATGCCATGAACTCCATCATGGCCAATGCCAAAACCCCTTTCGATAAAATGAGCGCCATCTTCTATCATGTACAAAGGAATATGGCATGGGACGGCATACATGATTTCTATTGCAATAGCGTGAAAGACTGTTACGCTAAGAAAACAGGCTCCTCCGGAGATATCAACCTCATCCTGCTCAATCTCCTGCGCGATGCCGATATAGACGCCAAACCAGTGCTGGCAAGCACCCGGGAGCATGGGCAGGTAATGCCGCATTATCCTTTCATGGAACAGTTCAACAATGTGCTTGTGCTGGTCACCATTGGTGAGAACAATTATGTGCTGGACGCTTCCGACAAATCCAATACGCCCGGGCTCATTCCTGAAGATGTATTGGGCACCGAAGCTTACCTGCTGGATGGACAGAACGGACAGTTTGTAACGCTCTGGACCAACCGCAATTGCTTCCGCCATTTCATTACCCTCAATGGTGCTATAGATGAGGAGGGGCTTCTCAAAGGCGAATGCCAGGTAAGCTCATTCGATTATGGGCGCACCAGCCGGCTGAGGGCCTTCAAGGAAGGAAAGGATAAATTCACGGAGCAATATTTTGGTGGAGATCAGATCAAGGTCACTGATCTGCAGGTGGAGAACGATAAAGACACCGAGGATTCACTGCCCCTGAACCAAAGCTTCCATTTCACCTTACCTGTAGGCAGTTCAGGAGATTACAAATATTTTTCTCCCAACCTGTTTGCAGGCCTCAGCAAGAACCCTTTCACCGCCGAGACCCGCCAAACCCATGTGGATTTTGGATATAACCAGCATTATGTGTTCACAGGCAATATCACCATCCCCGATGGATATGAGTTTGAAGAGCCGCCGAAGAATCTCGGTATGATCATGCCGGACACCAGTATCATTTTCCGCAGGATCGTGGAAATAAAGGGCCAAACGGCCGGCTACCGGATCACGCTGGAGTTCAAGCGCCCTGCCTACGACGCGCAGGAATATCCTGAATTCAGGGAATTCTATAAGATGTTGTTCGATAAGCTCAGCGAGCAGTTCGTATTCAAGAAAAGATCCTGATCAGCAGGTCAGGATCTGGCTACTGCCTCCTGACCATATACCTGGTCTTTATATTTTAAAGATGGAGATGGAATGAATTTGCCAATGCCAAGTTCATTCCATTTTTTATCTACGGCCTCGATGGTCTCGTTGGCTGCAACAATGATATTGGGCCAGTCGCGGTGGAAATCATCCAATGCCGCCGTTTTCAGCGTGCCGTCCAGCCCCATGCAGGCCCAGATCTTTCCGGGCTCTTTGGAAGAAGGTTGTTCCGCCAGCACATGGTCCCTTTTCGGGTCCAGGTTATTGCAGAAACGCCAGAGCGCAACGGGGAGATCGTTGGCATCCACCGTATGCTCTACGTAGAGGATCATCTTGATACCTTCCAGGGCAACATTGCTGCACAATTGCTGGTGAAGCGCTTTTACATGTCCTTTACGATCCTTACGCACGCTCACGATGATGCAAGGAACATCGATAGCCAATAGTTTTGTATTGATGCCGGTGATCTCCGGGAATGCATTTTGCAGGGCACTAACGTCAACGGTCAGTTGAGACCTGTTCCCGATGTACCTGCTATCGGATTCTTCTTCATATTTGAACGTACCATCGATGCACATCTTTCCACCAAAGCCGAGTTTACTGCAGCTATGGTCCAGTACGTCCATGGGCCCTTGTGTAAAACTGAGGTCCGTTGCGGGGTTCAGGTTCCTGAATACATCCTGCGCCAGTTTTGTATAGTCGTTGATGGGGAATGAGTTGTTGGAGGTGAGCACCAGGATCTTGTTGAACATCATTTGTCCTGCGCCCCACATGGCATTCATCACTTTTTGTCCCTGGCCGGGGTAATCTTTCTGGATCTTCGTGATCACCAGGTTATGGAATACGCCTTCCACCGGCATATC
>JAGIAP010000244.1:6997-8787 GCA_017744805.1 Chitinophagaceae bacterium
GGCATATCCATATCAAGGATCTCCGGCACCATGGTCATTTTGATGGGCGCGAGGAAAATGCGTTCCGTCGCTTTTCCGAGCCAGGCATCTTCCTGGGGCGGGATACCCACGATGGTGGCGGGATACACGGGGTTCTTCTTATGCGTGATGGCAGTGATATGGAATCTCGGGTACCAATCGGGCAGTGAATAATACCCGGTATGATCGCCGAAAGGCCCTTCCCAGATCATTTCGTCGTTGGGATCTACATATCCTTCGATGATGAAGTCCGCGTCTGCCGGCACTTCGATCTCCGGCTGGGTGATGCATTTCACCAGTTCTACTTTTTTCTTGCGAAGGAAACCGGCCAGCATGTATTCGTCCACGTTATCGGGCAAAGGCGCAGTGGCAGAGTAAGCGTATACGGGATCTCCCCCGAGGGCCACCGCCACGGGCATTCTTTTATTGAGTTTCTTGTATTCGTTGAAATGCCTGGCGCTCACTTTATGGCGATGCCAGTGCATGCCGGTGAGCGTGGGGCCAAAAACCTGCATGCGGTACATGCCCACATTGCGGATATTGGTATTGGGATCCTTGGTATGGATCACGGGCAGGGTAACGAAGGGGCCGCCATCGTAGGGCCAGCAGGTGATCACGGGGAGTTTGGAGATATCGGGCGTAGCCATCACCACTTCCTGGCAGGCACCCCTGCCCTTTTTCACTTTGGGCATCCAACTGGCGAATTCGCTGAGTTTGGGAAGCAAACGGAGTTTGTCCAGCAGGCTTTCTTTCGGACCGGTGAGCAGTTTGAAAAGCGCTTCGATATCGCCTGCGATATCATCCAGCTTCTCCACACCCAGTGCCAGGCACATCCGGCGCTCGCTGCCATAGGCATTCATCAGTACAGGGAAATCGTACCCGGTATTCTCGAACAGGAGGGCCTTGCCACCGCCTGGCTCCTTGCTTATCCGGTCTGTGATCTCTGCTATTTCCAGTTTGGGATCAACATAGGTTTTGATGCGGATCAGTTCTCCTGCCTTCTCCAGTTCGTTGATGAATTGCTGCTGATTGATGAATGCCATGGTTCCAGATTATGGCCCGCAAGTTACTACAACTCTTCGATCCGGATCAGCCCGTTTTTCAGGGCGAATTTGATCACACCGATGAGGTTCCGCGCCCCTATCCGCTTGCTGATATTGCTCCTGTACTGTTCCACCGTCCTTTCCGAGAGATAGACCTGGTCGCTGATCTCCCGGGCCGTTTTCTGGTAACAGGTGAGGCGGATGATCTCCACCTCTTTGCTGGTGAACTCCATATCGGCAATAAGGTGCCTGGTATTATCGTCCTGGAAAGAGATCCGGTTGATGATATGGTTGCGGGCTTCCCGGCAATAATAATCCCTGCCCCCCATGATCAGCTCGATGGCCTTGAGGAATTCCCCATCGTCCTCACTCTTGAGCACATAGCCATTGACGCCTACCGAGAACATCTTGTTCACGGCATTCTCATCGAAATTGAAACTATAGGCAAGCACACGGCTTTGCGGGCATTTGTATTTCACTTCTTTCACCACCATATTCCCTTCGATGTCCGGCAACCGGAAATCCACTATCACCAGTTGTGGTTGATGGGCCAGCGCCAGCTCTACACCAGACTGGCCGGTATAGGCTTCGTAGAAATGCTCGAAGAGATGTTCGATGGTGACCCGGATGCCGTTGATGATCATCTTGTGATCATCTATCACCAACACAGATTGATAAGGTTGTTTCATGCAAATGGGATATTTATTTCGATAGTATAGCCTTCAGGGT
>JAGIAP010000245.1 GCA_017744805.1 Chitinophagaceae bacterium
TTTTTCAACCGCCACTCTTTCGAGCGGGGTGCAAAGGTAAGTGACCGTAGTATACTTACCAAATATTCTGTCAGTTTATTTTTGAAAATCTCTTCTCTTTTTCACTGACCAATATTTGAAAGAACTTGCTGTTTTTGAATGGGTTGCAAAGGTAGTCCGTTTCGTATTCACCACCAAATCTTTTCTTCTATTTTTTCGGCTTCTTTTTTCTTTACCCTCACCGCTTTATCATCGATAACTCTCTGATTGTTAGCGGGTTGCAAAGGTAGATCGTTTTCATTTCCTCACCAAATCTTTTTTCTATTTTTCCCGATCTTTTTTTCCTTGCAGGCACCCTTTTCTATAAAGAACTCATTGTTTTTGAATGGGTTGCAAAGGTAGGCCGCTTCAACATTCACACCAAATTTATTTTGAAATAAATCCGGTTTTCTTTCCGGTGACCATCTTTCCAATCATTTAAAGAACTCCCTGTTTTTTAACGGGTTGCAAAGATAACAGTATTTCATTCATTCCAACAAATAAATTCAATTCTTTTCCAAAAAATCTTTCCATCCCCCTTATACATATATATATATACATACCCAGCATCCCTCCCCTTCTACCCCAGGCCTAAAAAATGTATATTGTATTTACTAAATCATCAGTATGAAAACCACCATATTCCTCTCCCTCTCCCTGCTATTCTCGCTATTCGCCCATAGCCAGGATATCCCCTCTACCCAGGTGCCCCCAGCCGTGATCAAAAGCTTCAACCGTTACTTCCCCAATACACCCAAAGTAGAATGGGAAAAGAAAGGCAATCAGTATGAAGCTGAATTCGATATCAAAAGGACTGACCATAAAGCCCTATTCGAAAGCAATGGCAAACTCATCGTGTATAAAAGGGATATTCATAATGGTCAGCTCCCTGCCGCCATAAAACATACCATCAAACAACAGTATCCCAATTACAAGATCGACGATGCCGAAAGGATCGCCCGCAATGGCCATGTTTATTACCAGGTAGCACTGAAAGGGCCTGATACCATTAAACTCGTGTTCACACCAGAAGGTAAACAGGACAAATCCCAGGGCTATTAGTTTGGGGAACTCCTTCCACAGGCTCGTAGCCGGTATTATTTTTTATCCCTCTCACAGATCATATGAGGGTTACAGCATCCATACAGAAAATTGCCCGTTGCCTCGGCAATACCTATAAAGGATGGGAAAGTCGCATGCCATTTGCCAGCAGCGCGGTCATATCTTATTATACTATCTTCTCACTGCCCGGGCTATTGGTAGTGATCATCAATATAGCAGGCTACTTTCTCGGCAGGGAAGCCGTTACCAATCAGCTCACGTCCGAACTGGGCGGCCTCATAGGATATGAAGCCGCCCAGTACATACAAAATGTGATCGCCATGGCCAGCAAAACAAAGGATAGCTGGCTGGCATCCACACTTGGCATCGCAACCCTTCTCTTTGGAGCGACTGGCGTATTCGTGAACGTGCAACAGATCTTCAATAATATCTGGGAGGTAAAGCCCCAACCCCGGGGAAAATTCCTCAAACTGATCCGGGATCGCCTGTTCTCATTCGGGATTGTGCTGGTAATGGGGTTCATGCTTTTGGTATCATTACTATTATCCACCTTGCTGAAAATGCTGAGCGCCTGGGTGGCGGGTTATTTGTCCGAATCCTTTCTGGTGGTGTTCAAGTTTCTCGATATCGCGTTTTCCATCACTATCATCACTTTTCTTTTTGCCGCCATGTTCAAGTTCATGCCTGATATCAAGATCGGCTGGAAGGCAGTGGTGCCGGGCGCATTGCTCACTTCCGTTCTCTTCGTGATCGCCAAATTTGCCCTGGGGCTTTATTTTGGCACCAGTAACCCCGGCACAACCTATGGCGCTGCGGGCAGCGTGATCCTGATCATGCTATGGGTATCCTACTCGGGACTGATCCTTCTGTTTGGCGCTGAGTTCACACGGGAATGGAGCAAATGCGAGGGAGTAAGGGTGCAACCTACTGAAGTTGCCAAAAAAACGGATGCTGCACATACCACCGGGCTGGGTAAGAAAGAGCTCAACAAATGATAACCTGCTCCCATAGCCGCAATGCCTGAGCCCAAAAATGGAGCTCAGGACATCTACATAACAGCCACAGTGCAACGAAATGGACTTTGCGCTTGTCCTATGTAAAACTATTTTGATGCGACTTACCTCTACCCTGCTAGTGATCACAAGCTTCGTTTTTACCGGCTGCATTAGCCGCTCTTATTTTCAAAGCCCGATGCATGGCAATACCTCCACGTACAAAGCGATCCCATTACATAACGATAGTGTAAGGTCTGCCTTATATGCCGGCGGTCATTTCCTGGCCGGAGGCACCAACCAGGATCTGAGAGACAGTTATATTGGCGCTACAGGAACCTTGCACCAGGCACATAATTTCGGGACCTTCCAGGCATATTATGGCATCAATGCCACAGCCGGGCGGTACCAGGTAAAATCCACTTTTGATGAAGGGAACAGAAGGGAGCTGAATTTTGGGACAACAGAACGTTTTTTCGGCTCAGCCGGCGCCAACGGGGGTATCAACGCAGTACTTCCCTTCGATGATGGAGAATGGAGAGTATTCGGTACTGAATTCTCTTATACCCGTGAATTCGGAGATTATTATAAATTCAGGAAAGACCTTCCGGACTCAGCCGTTTCATATGTAAACAGAAAGTATAATTACTTTACGCTGGGCTTCAATACGGAAATAGCGGGTCAACTTCGCAATAAGAATGTACTTACCTACAAGATAGCCTATATCCTCAGCCTCAACCCGCTCAGGAATGAATTCAATTCCGATGGGAGGCTTCACCCCGCTTATCTTTCCAACACCATTTCTTACACAGCCAAAAAGATCACAGGCAATATACAGTTGAATACGGGCACCAAGCTCTTCGGCTTCCAGTTAGGATTGAATTGCCGTTTGAGCAGGTTATAAAACTGCAGTCCGTCTATCTTTTTTCACAATTCCATGATCATTCCGGGGCAATGAAGAGTTGCCCCGTTTTTTTTGTTTTCCATTCTTCTACCTTTGCACTCCCTCCTCACAGATCCCGCTCCTGTTCAAGATGGTTTCAATCATTAATCATTAAACGTTTTATTCAATGAAGAAGTGGAAAACACTCCTGCCACTACTGCTGGCAGTATGCATGATCATTTCCTGCCGCAAATCAACCATCGAACAAGGGCTACCAGGGGACGCCAGCAATAAACTGGTAGGTAACAAACATTCCAGAGTGAAATCCAAGTTCAACCAATTTGACACTACCAATTTCTATTGGAACAAGGAAGGCGGACTGGATTCGATGATCACCTGGGGTAAATATTCCAAAACCAGGTATATCGTGTACGGAAAAGGGATCTATATCGATTCCATCTACAATTACTTCGGCAATTATCTGGAGAACAAATGGGTGAACTTCCGATACGATGATCTGGACAGACTCACAACCTATACCCGCCTCATCCCAAGGTACCCACCGGATTATGCTGAACGCAATATCCTGACTTATGATGCCCAGGGCCATCTAAGCACTGTAAAATGGGAATTACCCTTTTTTAAAGTAGAGAACTACTACACTTATAATAACGACAATGACGTAGTATGGCATAAACTTTTCCTTTGGGGATCCGGAGACCATATCACCACCATGCGGACTGACAATAATTTGAATCCTTTCTATAATGTCATGGCGCTCTATATCATCTTTGGGGCAAATGAAGAGCAGCAACAGGTGCTCTGCAAACACAATCTCACTGAGGCATACAGGGAATATGAAGGCTCCACGATCTCATTTCGGAATGAATACGATCATCATGGCAGGCTCATCAAAAGAACTGACCTCAACTATGGAGGTTATTATGAATTCTCTTATTACTGATATCTCGCAACCATAAAAAAAGGGAGCATCCTATCCAGGTGCTCCCATTCTTTTGCCTTCCTTTCATAAAGCCAGGCGATTGGTATAGTGTTCTTCTTACTTAATGCTGAGATTATGCTCTTTTAAGATCCGGCGTGTTTTCTCTGCCTGTAATTTCAGGGCTTCAGGTGTAGCCTTATCGTTGATCAGTTGATCGCACATGTTCAGGATCTTCTCTATCTGGTAGGAATGGAAGAACCAGCCCAGGGCTTCCACTACGGTAGTTCTTACGCTGATATCTTCGGCCGGATCCATAGCCAGGCTGATCAGTTTCGGCACTTCCGTATGATAATTGTAATTCCTGAAGGTGGTGATCTCCGCCAGTCTTTCCTTTACAGGCTTGCTCTTGTCCATCACCACTTTCATATCGCGGTCTATCTTGAATACAGTGTAATCCTGTTGTTTCAGGAGATAGTCCAGGTCTTCTTTCCCATTGTGCAGGTGCGTGTGTTTGGCGTAGATGGATGGCAGCAGTTCCTTCACTTTTTTGCTGTCCATGAAATCCAACGCATCTTTTGCTTTTCCTGCCACGCGTTTTGAATGATTGTCGTTGATATAGAGCTCCACGGTGGGTGTGATCATATCTTCACTGCCGATATCGCTGAGCAGGTAGGCAGCCTGACGGCGAACGAACTCGTAGGGATCGTTGCAACTGGCCAGCAGCACGGCTTTGAAGTCGGCATTATTGATCTGTGATAAACATTTCAATGCTTCCATCCTTACTACTCCGTAATTGCTGTTGAAATATTTATTGCGCAACATAGCCGAAGCAGCCACTCCTTTGATACGGAAGATCTTTTCCATGGCCAGGCATTGCACATCGGCAGATGCATGGTTCAGCAGGGGCTCCCAGTAAGCGGCATTGTTCCTTTGCAGCACAATGGCTTTATTGAGATCGATGGCTTTGTTCCCGGAAAAATGGAAAGTTGGATCGCCCAGTAGATGCGTTTCGAGGTAGGCGATATGCTTCATCCAGTTACCGGTGCGCACATTGTACTGCATCAGCCCCAGCATTTCATCAGGCCAGAGATCTTGCAATACACCTACACTGTTGGCCATGGCCACGATCGTTTTTCCATTATTGAACGGATAGTAACCGGCCATATAATCATCCAGTTGCAGGGAACCGGTAAGGCAGGCGTCCACCATCACGAACCTGGCATTGGGTTGCACGTTACGGATATCGGCTATCGCGAAATCCGTACTGGCATCAAAAATGGAATCGGCGATCTTCACGGAATCCAGGAATGCATCTTCCATCCAGGCCATAGGTACACCCAGCCCGTCCACAAATCCTTTTTTCGTTTTTTCCACATCGCCACCTTTCCTTTCGGCAGCAGAACGCACTTTGCTGCGGAGATATCTTTTGATATTGTCGATACTGGGTTGGGGGTTGCTCACATATGGATAACCGCTGAGCAATTGCATATCATCGGATCCATGATCATGGAAGATTGCCATATCCAGTTCCTCACGCTGCATCTCGTTCATCAGGGTGAATTTCATGTGGGTGTCCATCCTGAAGTTCATGAACTTGATGGTATTGCCTGGTTTGAAAAGGTCAGGGAACTGCTCTCTCAAAGAGATCTGCTCACCTGCCCAGGCGTTGAGCGACTCAGAATTGTAACCATGACCGGTATACACGAAGAAATCGTTCAGGGGATTGGTCTTGCTCTTTTCGGCCACCACTTTCAGCAGGTAGGCGCGGATCTTTTCCACGGCGCTTTCTCCCGGCTGCACAGGAGGCTTGATGCGGGCAGTGTAGATATCCATTTCAATACGCTGGGGCGACGTGGGCTTCAGCGCATAATAGAACAGATTCTTCTTTGCAGAATCCTGTTTCAGAAAATTGAATTGAAGATCGAAATCATCATAGTAACGATCGGAGGGAACGCTGGATGATTGCCAGTTCCTGCGTTGATCCATCTTGAATGCGGAGGTCATATGCTGCGCATCACGGATCATCGGGACCGGGATATCTCCTACCAGTACGGCCCCTTCGAGTTTGGGCGACTGGTTATACAATTTCTGCAATACGGCCCTGATCTCGTCTGGCTTGCTCCAGTTATGGGAGATCACATAAGCGCCAAGGCCATCTTTCTCTACCGCTTTCTTGTAAGCAGTGATCTCATTCTTCAAAGCGCTGTAGGAACCTGCATCTACCACAATGGCAAAGCTGGTAGGGCTGGCGATGCCGGGTTTTTCGATCTGCTGGGCCTCAGCTTGTGTGAATCCCAATGCACAGCAGATGCCGAGCAGGGGAAAGGAAATTCTTTTACTCATCATTGTTTTGTTCAGTTTTATTTTCATCAGGGCAATATCCAGGATTGTAAACGGCCAATGGTTTGGGTGGCTTCCGCTTTCAAATTGGCTGGCGTTTCATTGGAGGCGATCATCTTTTTACAGGCATCGATGATCTGTGATTTGTTGTAAGAATTGGAGAACCATCCCATCGCTTCGATCAGGTTCTTCCTCAACTCTTCCGGTTCGGACATATCTGCTGCCACCTTTACCAGTTGAGGGATGAGGTGATGATAGTACATATTCCTGAGCGTTCTCACTTTCTGGATGCGCGCATTCTCCGAAGCTTTCTTATCGAGGATACCCTTCATGATCTCTTCTGCATCCCGCTTGCCACTGGCGGCTACTCCTTTCATATCCTCAAGCCATTCCTGCTGATCGTAGAAAAATGTAACGGCTTCTTTTTTCGCATCGATGGCTTTCAGCACAGCATCATTGTTCATGATCATCAAAGACCTGGTGCCTACCCAGGTGGTACGGGCATCATCCGGGAAGGCGATGAGCATATCCATCAATTGCGGAATGAACTGATCATGACCGGCCTTCGCGATCCATTCTGCGGATTTGCGACGGATCAGCTCATAGGGATCACGTAATGCAAGGCCCGCCACTGCCAGGTAATTGGAATCGCCGGTAAGACCAAGCAGTTTCAAGGCTTCCATCCGGATATTCCGGCTGGAGGAACTGCTGTACATTTTCCTGAACAGCGGTGCATTTTCTGTGGGGTTGATCTCGAACAATCTTCTCATCGCCAGCATTTGCAGCACCATATCTGGTTGCGACAATTGCTTTTTCCAGTAAGCAGCAGGTTGGGAACCAGCCAGCATTTTATTGATCGGAGCCGATTGCGCATGATCGAAATGGTAAGTAGGATCTCCGTTGAGGGAAGATTCCAGGGTATTGTTGATACGGCTCCATTGCCCTACCCTGGCGCCACGCTCCAGCAGACCCAGGTGTTCGATGGTCCATTTATCCTGTAATACATTGGTGGTATTGCCATGTGTGACCAGGGTTTGTCCATTCCCGAAGAGATAAGCTGCCGAGATATTGTTGGGATGATGGAAAGAGCCATTGTAGCAGGCGTTGAAGATCACCATCCTGGATGCAGGACTGACCTTCGCCAGTTCAACACTATAGATATCACCGTCTGTATTATAGACGCTGTCTGCGATACGAAGGGAATCATCATCGAATGCACCATCGAACCATTCTTCCGGTACACCATATTTTTTCATCAGCGATCGCTGGGCCATATCCGTGCTCTGTCCTTTCTGCGCGGCTCTTCTGAGGGAAGAGCGGAGATTGAATTTGATGAACGAAGTAGCGAACTCCATATCGTCGCCATGTTGATGATGGCTGATATATTGCTTTTCGATATCTCCATGTTCCGTGAAGAGGGTAAGGTCCAGACCCGGCCTTTGCAGTTCACTGTACAGTCGATACTTCATCGCTTTCTGCATGGAAAAATGTAAAGCGCGGTATCCGTTGGCATTCCTGAAAACAGCGGGCAGGGCTTCCTGCAGGGCCAGTTGTTCGTTGCTCCAGGCAGTGATGCTTTCAGAGTTGTAGCCGCTGCCGGTGTATGCCAGCATCTGGTCCAGGGAATTCTTTGTATTGCGCGCCGCTACTGCTTTGTCGAGGAACCGGCTGATCTCCTGCACACGGGCCGCACCTTTGGCATGGCTCATGATCCTGCCGGAATAAATATCGGAGCGGATGGCTTGCGGAGCAGTTTCATCCAGTTCATAATAGAACCAGAGCGGGTTATCGGTATCCTGGCCGATAGCGCGGAACTTCAGATCGTAATCGTCATAGAATCGGTCGCTGGCAACAGAGGATTGTTTGCGATCGAATTTGATCTCATCCATTTTGAAAGCGGTGGTCATATGCTGCCCGTTGCGGATCATGGCTACGGGCACATTGCCAACCAGCACCACCCCTTCGAGAGTGGGATACTTTTTGCGGATATCCTGCAAGGTGTTGCGCACCTGGTCCGGGCTCTTCCAATTGGCGGCTACGGCATAAACGCCCAGCGCTTCTTTGGTTTCGAGCATCTGGCAATACTGACGGAAAGATGGTGCAGCCGCTATTTCCTCATCGGTAATAACGGCTACAACGGCATCAGTCCTCGTGGGCCGGGCAAGCAACTGCTGGGCAGATGCCTGCTGAAAGAAAAGGGGTACGGACCCGAGTAATAGATTAAAAAAATGTTTCATCAAGGTACAGGCTTTAATAGGTCATGCCAATGGTAAGGCCGGCGAAATTCCTGGATGCATTGGGGAGCTCGGTTGGTTTGATCCTCTTCCAGATGCTTCCTTCCGCCTTTATGAACAGAGAGGTTTCGGAGCCACGACCAACAGGAAAACGATATTCGGCAGACAGTCCGGCTTTGAACATATCTGACATCAGCCATTCCTGTTCCGGGTTTACAAGTCCTTTCATCACTACATCGGTCTGTGAGCCGAAAGGCCGGTAATCGTTATAGTGATTGAAGCAATCGCGCAGCACAATAT
>JAGIAP010000246.1:0-4367 GCA_017744805.1 Chitinophagaceae bacterium
GTACCTTACACCGCCTCCGATCCCGAAACCTTTCAGAGCTCCGGAGAAGGAATAGCTTACCCAACTATTGAAGGTATGGGGAGAACCGGATACATCAGGGCGCAATCCTTTTACATCATCACTGGCTTCCAGGAATTTTGAATCGTTGTACGCATAGCCGAGTACAATGTCCAATCCTCTAACAGGATGTGCTATCAGCTCTGCTTCAATACCCTGGCTTCTCTGTGTACCATCCTGGATGGAGAAATTGGGGTGCTGGGGATCGGCCCGCAATACATTCTTCACCTTGATATTGTAGTAACTCACTGTACTGGTGAGCTTGCCTCCGAAGAGGTCCACTTTTATGCCTGTTTCAAACTGGTTGGCGGCTTCCGGATCGAAGGTCTTGCCTTCCCAATCCTTACCGGGTTTATTGGTGAAACCATTTTGATAGTTGCCGAAGAGAGAAACCATATCAGGGATGGGTTGGATCACAAGGCCAAACCTGGGAGAAAAGAAAGTTTGCGCATAACCATCCTTGTAACCTCCAACGGTAGGATCGAAATTGCCCCTGAAATCATAACGATCAACACGCAGGGCAGCCGAAGCGATCACATAATCGGTAATATTCACTACATCGCCTGCATAAGCGCTATAGGTGCTGGCTTGATATTGATAGGGATAATACCAAACGGTGGAGCCATCTTGCAGCATCCTGTTGAGATTGTCGCGGTTGAATTTGGCATAGGTGGGGATCAGGCCATTCTTGGGGATCACGTCGAAATCGGTGCCGTAGAACATCTGGCCGGAATTCTGGTGGAGATAGTCCAACCCTGCCAGTACGCGGTGCCGCAGGATACCAGTTTTGAAATCACCGGTAAAGTTCTGCTGGATCTCATACACATTCATATCGCTGTTGGCAGTGGACTGAACAGCGCGGACCATAGAGTCGGCGCCGGGCTTGTTGGGATCCTGGTTAGGCACCAGGTAGAAATAGGCGAAAGGACCATCTGAATTGTTGTAAGATGAGCTCACATTGGTTTGTGAGGTCCAGGCACTGGAAATCTTATAGTTCATCTGGCCGAAGAAATTGGCCACTTTCGATTTCTGGAAGATATCGTTGGAGGAATAAGCTCTTCTGTAATCCAGGCCCAGTTCTTTGGGCGTATGCGCCTTCAGTTGGTCTGTTGGATAATAGAAGAAAACGAATGGCTCGGATGCATTGGAGGAGCTGTAGAGCTCTGCATCGAAGTTGAAGCTGAGGCGGTCAGAGGCCTTGTAAGTAAGGCTGGGCGCCGCTACGATGCCTTTGTTGAAACCGAAATCCCTCCAGCTTCCTTCCGTGTAGTAGGCAGCATTGGTGCGAAGCAATACTTTGTTCTCTTTATCGAGGGGAGTATTGATATCTATCGTTACGCGGTTGAAACCGTAGCTGCCCATCGAGTAAGACAGTTCCCCACCGAAATGATCATACGGCTTTTTCGTAACACGGTTGATCAGTCCGCCATAAGAAGAGAGCGTGCTTCCGAAGAGGGTGGCCGACGGGCCTTTCACCACTTCGATGCGCTCTACGTTCACAGCGTCTGCGCGACTGGTGATATTTCCCGAGATGCCATTCCTCAACTGGCTCTGCACAATGAAGCCACGCATATTGTAATAAGCGCCGCCATCTCCCCCGCGACCAGTAGCCTGCCACATGGTTTGAACGCCAGGTGAGTTATAAAGGGCATCATCAACCGAAAATGCCATTTGCTGTTTCAGTAATGTACCGGTGATGGTAGTGTACACTTGCGCATTCTCCGTATTCCTGAGATTGATCTTGCTTACATAATCGCTGGAGTTGCGTGTGAGCTTGTTCCCGCTAACGATCACTTCCTGGAGGTCTTTGGTGGACACCTTCAACTCGATAGTGATATTGATGGTCTCCTTTTCTTTTACCGTCACTTCCTGCTGGTAGGTGTCGTAGCCTACCAGGGATATCCCGATAGTATAGGTGCCGGGGTTGAGATTGCGCACCACGAAGTTCCCGTTCTCGTCCGTTACTGCCGATCTTTTGGAGCCTTTGAATGTAACTGTTACTGCTTCCGCGGGATTGCCGTCTGAAGTAGTTACTCTTCCTCTGATGATACCTGTTTCATCTGCTGCCATTGCCATCACGGAGCAAACGAACATCAGCATCACCAGTACTGATCTTTTCATCATGGTATGATATTTTATATTTTGGGTCAGGTTATATGTAATTGACGACTGCAGATCGAAGCACGCAAAATGAAGAAGTAAGCAGCCGTAGCGGCGGCAAAAATAAACGGGGCATGCCCGGATTCATATCGAATCCGGGAAATGAGCTTTTCGAGAAACGGAAATGATTGACGATTGCCGGCTTAGAGCGGCAGTGGATCAGAAGCTGATCACATCTTCATATGCTCGTTTTCGTTGTAAAGAAGCATCGAATAACAGTGGATGGTCCTTGCGGTTGAACACCGGAAAATCATCCAGCCAGCTACGACGGTCTGAGATATTCCAGAAAGTGATGCCGGTGATATATTGCCGGTATTTCCTGAAGAGTTGGAAAGCCTCCCGGTATTTTTGACGTTGCAGCGCTTCTTTCTCCGGCGTGAAGCTGGTATCCGCATCAGCCGCCTGCCTGTTCCTGGCTTCATGTTCTTTGGGGTACACGCTGATGTCCAGCTCGGTGATCTGTATTGGCAATCCGGTTGCTGCAAAATCACTGAGGGTACTGTCGAGTTGTGCAGCGGAAGGTTCATTGATGGCCCAGTGTGCCTGCAATCCAATGCCGTGAATGGGGACCCCTTTTTGTTGCAGGCTGCGTACGAGGCGGATGATCCTGGCGCGTTTGACCGGGCTGATCTCATTGTAATCGTTATAGAATAGCAAGGCGCCAGGATCCGCTTCATGTGCATAGCGGAAGGCTGCTTCAATGAACTCTTCCCCGCAGATCTGCAACCAGGGAGAGTTGCGAAGGTATTCATCTGGTCTGTCGCTGATCACTTCATTCACCACATCCCAGGCATAGATACTTCCTTTGTACCTGCTCACTACGGTGGTGATATGCTCTTTCAGCCTGGTCAACAATTCTTGTTTGCTTACTTTTTGTCCGGCCGCATCCACGAAAAACCAGGCGGGTGCCTGGTTATGCCAGCAAAGGGCATGGCCCCTGAGTTTGAGATCATACTTTTTTGCAAAGGCGACGATACTATCGGCTTGGTCCCAGAAATATTTGTCTCTCTGCGGATGTATCGGCCCCATCTTCATGGCATTCTCCGGTGTGAGGCTATTGAATTCTTTCAGGATCAGTGTAGCCTCTTCGCTTTTCAAGGCGCGGGGAGAAACAGCCACCCCGATAGGGAAATACTGGCGGTAATGGTCCTTCAATCCTTTATCAGGATGGCCCGATGTACGGGGCACATGGCTGCATTGCCATAGTGGAATGAGCATGGCTGTTACAGCAGCGCCCTTTATGAGTAGAGATCGCATGATCTATTGAATATTGACAGGTTTGTTCAACACATTGCTGGTGGTCTTGTTTTGAACACCGGGTTGTCCGCCACCCACGCTGATCCATATGCGCTCAGTTGGTTGGATCAGTTTCCCTTCCTTGTTGACATCGGAAAGCATTTCAGGCGAAAGGGAGAAACTGACCGTCCTGCTCTCTCCTGCTTTGAGAGCGATACGCTGAAACCCTTTGAGGGCGCGGATCGGGGCCTGTTCTGTTTTACCGGTATGTGAAACATAGAGCTGCACCACTTCTTCGCCGTCCATTTTTCCATTATTGGTCACTCTTACTTTCACCTGTAAGGGTTTGCCTTTTGACTGGGCGGCAGGTATAACGAACCCATCATATTTGAAATTGGAATAGCTGAGGCCATATCCGAAAGGATAGAGGGGCTTCCCTGTGAAATAGCGATAGGTCCTGCCTTTCATATCATAGGTGTTGAAATCGGGAAGGTCTTTATCGCTGGCATAGAAAGTAACGGGCAGCCGGCCTGCGGGATTATAATCGCCAAAAAGTACATCGGCAATGGCAGTGCCGGCATGTTGTCCGCCATACCAGGCATTGAGGATGGCAGGGATATGCTGGTCTTCCCAGGGGATGGCCACGGCGCTGCCGGTCATCATGATGAATACAACGGGCTTGCCGGTGGCTTGCAATTCTTGTAGATATTTTGTTTGGATCGCAGGCAGCAGGATACTGGTGCGGTCGCCGCCATTGAAACCGGGATAGTTCACGGGCATTTCTTCTCCCTCCAGTTGGGGTGAGATGCCACCTGCAAAGAGGATCAGATCTGCATCCCTGATCTTTTCCTTCAGGGCTGTAATATTGGTCTGTCCTGTTTTTCCGGCCCGGAAGCTGATTGCGGCATTGCCTT
>JAGIAP010000246.1:4377-8769 GCA_017744805.1 Chitinophagaceae bacterium
GCCTTCGCCCTGCCACATCTCAACACGGATGCGATACTGTTTTCCTTTTTCCGTTGCCAGCGAAAGTTTTTTGCTTCCCCAGCGGTTATGGGCCCAGGCATCGAGCCTGAGCTCATCATTGATATATACCCGATAGCCTTCATCACCACTGGTCTCGAAATTGATCGTTTCATTATCACGGGCAGTGTACACGGTAGTGTACCGGGCAGAAAAATGAATGGTATTGATACCTGTTGCGGGCCTTTGCCCTTCCGGCCAGTAATGATCGATCTCTGTTTCCGTGATGGTAAGCGCCGGGTTGCCTTCCATCTTTTCATTATTCCAGTATTCCGCTTTTATCCCTGGTTTTCCATCGATGCTGTAAAAAGGGCTGAGGTCTTCGAAGATGAGCAGGGAATCGTCAGTGAAGTTCACCGCTTTCTCGTATATGATCTCCACATCCTTGCCCAGCTTGCGTTGCAGGCCTTTGAGCACAGTGATGATCTCCGAGGGCATACCATTGTAATTCCCCAATACGGCGATGGGATTGTCCGCGTTGGGGCCTATCAGTGCGATCTTGCGAATGGTCTTTTTCAGGGGGAGGAGATTGTTCTGGTTCTTCAACAGCACGATGGATTGCTGCGCCATCTTGAGTGAATGTGCTGTATGCGCTTCACTTTCCAGCTCCGATTCCCCGATCTGCGTGTAAGGCACCATGGCAGCAGGATCAAACTGCCCCAGTCGGTAGCGGATGGTGAACAGTCTTTCGAGAGAGATATCCAGTTGCTTTTCCTTGATGAGATGTTGTTTTACGGCATCGATGAGTGTTTTGTAAACAGACACGCCGCATTCAACATCGGTGCCATGGATCACGGCGTCGGCAGCGGATTCCACAGGCCCTTTATGTGTTTTATGATATTTGAAAAAATCATCGATGGCCCAGCAGTCGCTGGTTACATATCCTGTAAAGTTCCACTGGTTGCGGAGGATATCGTTCATCAGGACATCGCTGGCGCAGCAGGGTTGCTCGCGGAATGCATTGTAGGCGCACATCACGCCGGCCACTTTTGCGTTGGTGACCAGTTCCCGGAATGCGGGCAGGTAAGTATCCCAGAGATCGTAATTACTCACTTCAGCGTTGAAGGAATGGCGGGTGGGCTCGGGGCCACTATGCACGGCATAGTGTTTGGCGCAGGCCGCTGCCCGCAGGTAATGGGGGTGGTTGCCCTGTAAGCCGCGTACGAAGGCGCTTCCAAGGGTGGCTGTAAGAAAAGGGTCCTCTCCGTATGTTTCTTGTCCGCGGCCCCAGCGGGGATCGCGGAAGATATTGATATTGGGTGTCCAGTAGGTAAGGCCGAGATAGCGCTCATTCGTCCTGTTCTGTTTGATGGCGATATTGTTGATGGCGCGGCCTTCAGTTGACGCATAGTCCGCCATTCTGAATAGTGAGGCAGTATCCCAGGTGGCGGCCATGCCGATAGCCTGGGGAAAAACAGTCACTTTAAAAGGTGTTCTTGCCACGCCATGCAGGATCTCATTCCACCAATCATAGGCGGGAATGCCGAGCCTTTCAATGGCAGGCGCGCCATTGAGCATCTGTGCCACTTTCTCTTCCAGGGTGAGCCTGCTGACCAGGTCCCTGACACGGGTTTCAGTGGGCAGTTTATAGTCCCACATGGGATAGGTTTTGTAGTCCTGGGCATGCAGGTGACCAATACCCAGGATAAGGAGTAAGGCAGCCAATTTTTTCATTGGATCAGTTTTTATAAGCGTTTTGTTTTTTGATGGTGCCGTCTTCGTTATAGAAGAGCGGGGTCACTTTCACATTGCGCAAATGGGTTTTGCCGGAGATCTGTACATCATGGTAGAAGAGATACCATTGCCCGTCGTAGAAAACGATGGAGTGGTGATTGGTCCAGCCTTCCACGGGCTCGAGTATCACGCCTTTGTAAGTGAAGGGGCCATAAGGATTATCGCCCATCGCGTAGCAAATATTATGGGAGTCGCCGGTACTATAGGAGAAATAATATTTCCCGTTATAGTAATGCACCCAGGCGGCTTCGAAGAAGCGTTTCTCTTTATTGTCTTCCATGAACAGATTGCCTTTCTCATCCAGGATCTTCACTTCGTGAACAGGCTCGGCAAATGTTTTCATATCGGATGAAAGCTTTGCTACACGGGGCAGAACGGCAGTGTCCCCTGGTTGGGGGATGCCGGCAGTGCTATCGTACCGGTTATTCTTCCAGCGCTGGAGCTGGCCTCCCCAGATGCCCCCGAAATACATATAGTAGTCACCGTTAGCATCGCGGAATACACAGGGGTCGATGCTGTAACTTCCGGGGATAGGCGTTGGTTCCGCCTTGAAAGGGCCCTGTGGCTTTTTGCTGGTGGCTACGCCGATGCGGAAGATATCCTGTTTATCCTTGAGCGGGAAATACAGATAGTAAGTACCATTCTTAAAAGCGGCATCAGGGGCCCATAGCTGGCGGCCTGCCCAGGGAATATCCTTGATGGAAAGCGCTACGCCATGGTCTTTTACTTTTCCTTCCACATCGGTCATGGAGAATACATGGTAATCTTTCATGTTGAAATGATCGCCATTATCGTTTTCCATTACTTCAGATTCGATATCATGGGAGGGGTAGAGGAAGATACGGCCCTTGAACACATGTGCCGAAGGGTCTGCAGTGAAGATCTTTCTGATCAGTGGTTGGGATACGGGCTCTTTTTTGAGCGTACCTCGCTGGGCAAAGGCCGCAGGGGCCAGGGTGCCGATGGCTACTATGGTTGCGAGCCCTGTTCTGAATACATTCTTTGGCATGATCGTGCTATTTTAGCGATTGATGGTTTCCGGAAATCCGAGATATCCCGGGTTTGCTCCGGATGAATACAATTCCAGTTTCTGCAATACCACTGCGGGATCCACCATCCAGAAATGCAGGGTATGCTTACCCGGAGATCCGATATATCTTTTTGTTCTTTTAATGATGATATTACTGGCCACCCATTTGTTCCATGCCTGCTGATCACTGTCCTCTTTGTTCAGGGAAATGATCTCAGGTACTTCATCATCGATGGACACAGCGAACTGCAATCCCTCCGGGGAATGATAGATATTGAGCGTGGGTGAACAATGAATGGACAGCTCCAAGCTGTCTGTCCTTTTCAGGTAGAAGTCATAGCTGAGCCGGGGCGCATTGCCGCCGGGCGACTGACGCTTCGCTTTCACCGGAAATGAAGTGATGGCATCTCCCGTGCGGCCATGATCGGGAAGGATGGCCCATTGGATACCCTGGCTGTTCACAGCATATGTGTAATGCGCTGCTTCCATGCTTATATGATCGGAGAACTGATAAAAACAATTCTCCTTCCTGTTTTTTGGGATCATTCCCGCCGCCGTATAACCGATGGTGTCTATATGATCATTCTCTTTCATCTCCGATGGCAAAAGATAGGATACGCGGGGCATGGTATTGAAAGGCGGTTGCTGCCAGTACTTATACCCGATATGCGTTTGGCTCATCATATGGTCCCATTTCCCATGATTGACCTGGTGATACTCTACGGAGATCAGGGAATCTGCCAGGTACTTGCTTTTCACACTGTCTGCATATTCGTTTGCCTGTTCCCATTTGTGCGCATAAGCATCATGGTTGAGCGCTGTGTAGTAGTACATTTCGTGGAGATTGGTGACAGCCTTTACGGGATGCAGCACCAATTGGAAATACGCATCCTGGTATTGAGCAGGCAGTTGGCGGGCGATCTGCTCAGCCAGTTGTTGTAACTGTTGTAAAGTGTCCACAACCGATTGGAATTCTTTCCGGGGATAGAGCTGGTAGGTACCTTCGTTAAGTAGTTCAGGTTTACATCGGCCCGTGATCTTTGTATAGCCTGCCAGCAGGGTGGCGATCTCTTTTTTGAATGTATCGCCGAACTGTGCTGCAGCCCATTGTTCCGTGTAATGCCGGATGCCATCAGGACCGATCCTGTTTGGGTTCCAGGCATAATCCAGGAAAAAGGAAACAGGCAATTCCATGGGCTTGAGATCGCCCACGTTCACGATCCAGATCTGGTCCACACCATGTTCCCAGGCGAGGTGCATCTGTTCCCATACGCGGGGGAGTGGGTTGGTGTTGATCCATTTGTAATTCCGGGGGCCACCCACATAGTCGAAATGATAATAGATCCCGTACCCTCCTTTTCGTTTTGGGCTACCGGGTAGGGGTAGTCGTCGGATATTGCCCCAGTTATCGTCGCAGAGCAATAGGGTAACGTCATCGGGTACGCGCATCCCTTTATCATAATAGTCCTGCACTTCCTTGTAGAGTGCCCAGAGCTGGGGTGTTTGATGGGCTGGTCTTCCCGTGACCTCTTCAATGATTTTCCGTTGATCGGCTACGATCCGCTCCAGGA
>JAGIAP010000247.1 GCA_017744805.1 Chitinophagaceae bacterium
CAATGCAGTATTCGCTTTGAAATAATGTTACCCAATATATTTGTTAATCCTCAACGGGCCGCCACCAGCGGCCCGTTGCTATTGGAATGCTTTAGTATCTTTGCGGCCTATGAAACCTACAGCAGTAATTTTCGACATGGATGGGCTTTTGATCGATTCCGAACCCTATTGGGAAGAAGCAGGAAAAGAAACAATGGCTGAATACGGAGTAACCCTGGAAAATGAGCAATACCACGTAACCACCGGCCTGAGAACAAAAGAGTGGGTGCAGTACTGGTTCGCTTATTTCGATATCGATATGAAAGATGTTGAGAAAGCTGAGGTTACCATCGTGGAAAAAGCGATCGAAAAGATCCGCGCAAACGGCCAACCGATGCCGGGCGTGAACTATATCTTCGATTTCTTCAAAAAGCAGGGTTGCAAGATCGGCATTGCAACTTCCTCTCCCCTGTCGCTGGTGAATGTAGTGGTTGAAAAGCTGGGCATCGGTGATTACCTGGATGCCATCAGGTCTGCAGAGTTCCTGCCTTATGGCAAACCGCATCCCCAGGTGTACCTGGATTGTGCGGAAGCCCTGGGTGTTTCCCAGTTACAATGTATTTGTTTTGAAGATTCCTTCAATGGAATGATTGCCGTAAAAGCGGCCAGGATGAAATGTATCGTTATCCCTGCCCCGGAACAGCATTCAGAAACACGCTGGGATGCAGCGGATATCAAATTACGCTCACTGGATGAGGTGAACGCGTCCATGATCGAAGCGCTTTAGGCTAGTGGTGTGTGCTACCGCAATAGTGGAAAAAGAAAATGATCACCAGGATTGCGAAAAAGAGGTATAAAGGCCTCACTGTATTCTCTTCTTTCATAACGAGTGTTTAAGCATGATCAATGATCCGGGCTTGCCGGTGGGTAATGTGCTGCTCAGGCTTAACCGTTGTTCTTGCTACTGTAAAGAGATGGGGTTATCCGGGATTCCGGGAAAGGGGATGACTAAGGTACAAAGTTCCGGTAATATGTAACAATAATTTACTGTAAACTCAGCGGGGGTTCCCGGGAACGGAACGGCCGGGCCCAAAAAAAGGCCGTTACTTTCGTAACGGCCCGGTATAATTGAAGTATTTCAATTATTGTTGAGGAGCGTCGCCGCCTTGTTTTTCTTCCTGCTTCAGCTTTTCCTTGATCTCTGCCAGAGCGCCGAGGTCACCCAGGGTAGCTTTTTCTACCTTGTTCTGGATGTTCTTAACCGCTTTCTTGGTAGTATCGGATGCAGCTTTAGCTTCTTTGCGTGCAGCTTCTTTCTCTTCTACTTTGGATTGTTCCCAAAGGCGTGTGTGAGAAACAACGATGCGTTTTTCATTGCGATCGAATTCGATCACCATGAATTGACCTGTTTCATCAGCCACCATTCCTTTACCGTCTTCTTTCTGGAGGTGACGGTTGGGAGCGAACCCTTCGAGACCGTAAGGCAGTTGAACGATACCGCCTTTGTCGTCCCTGCGGATGATGGTTCCTTCGTGCACTGAGCCTACAGCGAATGTATCCTGCAGTGCATTCCAGGGATCTTCTTCCAGTTGTTTGTGTCCGAGTTGGAGCTTGCGGTTCTCTTTATCGATTCCGAGGATCACTACGTCGATATGCTCACCAACTTTAGTGTACTCAGAAGGATGGTTGAAGCGTTTCAGCCAGCTGAGGTCGGAGATATGGATCATGCCGCCGATGCCGGGAGCCAGTTCAACGAACACACCGTAAGGAGTGATGTTCTTAACGAGACCGTTGTGACGGCTTCCTTCAGGGAATTTGGTTTCGATGGTAGTCCAGGGATCTTCGCTCATTTGCTTGATAGACAGGCTCATTTTGCGATTGTCCTTGTCCAGGGTAACCACTTTCGCTTCATACTCATCGCCCAGTTTGAAGAACTCTTTGGCGTTGATCGGTGTGTTAGCCCATGTAATTTCACTTACGTGAACGAGGCCTTCAACACCAGGCATGATCTCGAGGAATGCACCGTAATCTTCGATGTTCACCACTTTACCTTTCACTACTGCACCTTCATGCACAGCTTCTGGCAGGATATCCCATGGGTGAGGGGTCAGTTGTTTCAGACCGAGGCTGATACGTTTCTTCTCGTCGTCGAAGTCGAGAACTACCACCTTCAGTTTCTGATCCAGTTTCAGCACCTCGCTCGGATGGCTGATACGTCCCCAACTGATATCTGTGATATAGAGGAGACCGTCGAGACCACCGAGGTCCATGAATGCACCGAAATCGGTAATATTCTTGATCGTTCCTTCCAGAACCTGACCTCTTTCGAGTTTGCTCATGATCTCTGCACGTTGTGCTTCGATATCGCTTTCGATGAGGGCTTTGTGAGATACTACAGCGTTCTTGATAGCCTCGTTGATCTTAACCACTTTGAACTCCATAGTTTTACCAACGAACTGATCGTAGTCGGTAACAGGTTTAACGTCGATCTGAGATCCGGGAAGGAAGGTTTCCATTCCGAATACGTCAACGATAAGACCACCCTTGGTTTTGGAGGTAACAGTACCAGTGATAACTTCGCCGGTTTTGTGAACTTCCACGATACGCTCCCAGGCACGTGTGATACGCGCTTGTTTGCGGCTCAGGTTCAGGTGACCTTCCCTGTCTTCTTTCTCAACCACCATCACTTCTACCTCATCACCTGTTTTCAGGTTAGGCAGATCGCGGAATTCGTTGAAAGAGACCAGACCGTCAGATTTGAAACCGATGTTGATCACAACATCTGTTTTAGTCAACGCCACTACGAGACCTTTCACCAGTTCACCATCGGAAACTGCTTTGAAAGTGCCTTCATACACGTTGTCATACTTTTCTTTTTCTTCTTTGCTGTAGGTAGCAACATTGCGTTTGTCGATACTCCAGTCAAAATCATCATGCGCACCTGCATCTTCTACAGGCTGCGGTTGCACAGGTGCATTTGTTGTCGCTGTAGCTTCTGTAGATGCAGAAGACTCCTGGGCATCAGCGTTAAGTTGTTTAAAAATGAAATTCTGAAACATGATAAATACCCGAAGGATTTTGATTTCGGGGGAGCAAAGATACGTCAAAATATGGGAAAATACAGTATTTCAGGCCCTTTTTTGCCGCTGTAAAAGCTTGATTTTCAGCAGCAGGTTGGCATCATTTTTACATCTCTGCACCGTATGTGCAGTATTATTTTTACAAAAATACTACCAGCTAAAAGTCTTTTCTCACTACTTTTAGGCGAATTTTCTAATCAATACTAGTTATGATCACACCGATCTTGATTCAACTTTTTGAAGAAGGACTTACGAAACTGTCAGAAGAAATCAACCAGTACCCGGACGATGCCAGCTTATGGATCCCGTTGGAAGGAATCAGCAACCCCGGTGGAAATCTCTGCTTACACCTGAATGGCAACCTGCAACATTTCCTCGGCGCTGTGCTGAACGATTCAGGATATGTGAGGAACCGCGACGCGGAATTTGCTTTGAAGAATATTTCCAAAAAGAAACTGCTCGATGAGGTGGAAGCCACCAAGATGAGCGTTCGTGATACCCTGGAACAACTCAGCAAGAAAACGCTGGAGATGCAATATCCCATCGTAGTACTGGCAGAGCCCTGCTCTACAGAACATTTCCTGGTTTACCTGCTGGGACATCTGAACTACCATATCGGTCAGATCAATTACCACAGGAGACTGGCGACCACGAAAGTAGCTGCACCACAGGCGTAAACTACATTACAGGAAGGTGAACGGGGCCATGGCTTCGTTCACTTTTTTTATGGCCTGGATGCGTTGCTTACTGTAATTTCCGGCTCAGTAGTATACGGCGAAGGGATATGAAAGGCGGGCTGTGAAACGAACCAACGCTTTGGGATGTTATTTGAGCTGTGGATTGGTTGGATCGGACGTAGGTAATTCTGCTGAACTTCTTCGCTTACGTTTCGAAGGCCCTTCTTTCATATCCCGTTCGCCTTCTCCATGAAGGTGAAGCTTATTGGGGAATGAATACATGGCATTGTAAACCGGTGGCGTGACTCCGCCTGAGTCCGAACGCATGCGACCTTCAAAGTCTATACAAACTTCATCAACAAAAAAATTTCCCTTGCCATCCCTTGTCATCCCCGCCATCTCCCATCATACTTCGGAAGGAGGTGATAACGGTAATCACTGGTGGCATCGCTGGTAGTGCTGTGGCTGTGCTGAAATATGCAGTACAGAGTTTTGATGAGCGTTCCTTATGCTCATTTCAGTTGTGCAGCAATAAAGCCGCTGGTCCAGGCATTTTGGAAATTGAAGCCCCCGGTGATACCGTCCACGTCCAGGATCTCTCCGGCGAAATATAGGCCAGGCACGAGTTTGCTTTGCATGGTACTGGCATCCACTTCGGATAATCGTATACCCCCTGCCGTTACAAACTCTTCCTTGAAAGTGGTTTTACCGTTCACAGCATGTTCCTGTGCACAGAGATTTTTGATGAGCTTGTTCTGTTCTTTGGAGGGCAAATCTGCCCAGCGCAGATCTGCATTGATATCGGACTGCCTGAGCAGGTAGTCCCAGAGTCTTTGTGGTAACTGGAATGGATTCCGATGGCCTATCTTTTGAGCGGCCAGCTCAAAGCGCAGGGATTGTAATTCATCCCGGAGACTGTTCTCATTGAATGCAGGCAGCCAGTTCACCATGGCCGAGAATTTGTAATTCTTTTCCGCCAGTTCGCGGGCGCCCCAGGCCGAAAGCTTCAGGATGGCAGGGCCACTCATGCCCCAGTGAGTGATCAGCAAGGGCCCTGAAGAGACCAGCTTACTACCGGTGATCCTTACCTGCGCATCTGGTACAGATACGCCCATGAGGTCCGCAATGGGATTTCCCGGCATATTGAAAGTGAACAAAGAAGGTACAGGCTCTTCTATGGAATGACCAAGTTGCTGCAACCAGTTGAACATGGATGTCTTCGGAAACCCGCCACAGGCCACGCATACAGCATCCGCTTCAAATACTTTCCCATCGGCAGCCTTCAGTTGGAATCTTGTTTTGGCTTCACTCTTTATATCATCTCCCATTTTCGTACTTGCCCCTGTTTCCATCTTATCCCCCTCTTCCACTATGATCTCCTTTATATCCGTATTCATCCATAATTCCACTTCATAGCGGTTCAGTTCTGCTATCAGGCAATCGATGATGGTTTGAGAGGAATCAGTTACGGGGAACATCCTGTTATCCGCTTCGGTCTTCAGTTCCACGCCCCTCTCTCTAAACCATTCGATGGTATCCTTTGTAAAAAAATGATGGAACGCTTTCTTCACAAAATTGCCTCCTCGGGGATATTTCTTCACCATCTCGCTGATAGAATCGCAATGATGTGTGACATTGCATCTTCCTCCTCCCGAGACCTTCACTTTCGACAGCACTTTCGAGCTCTTTTCCAAAAGTATCACCTTCAGATGCGGATGCAATCTGGCCGCATTCACCGCACAGAAAAATCCTGCTGCGCCACCTCCAATAACAACCAGTTGTTTGATGCTTCCTTCCACGTATTTACAAATAGGAATTATGTAGTAAAATAGAAAAGTAGAAATGTTGAATAACAAATAACAAAAGACCAGTAAGCAAAAAAGAAAAAATGCCCCTCAAGCACCCCTTGCCTCCTTTCCTTTCGCTGATGCACCCGTCTCCCCTTCTCCTCCTCCCAGTCTGATGGAGCATCATTGGAGTGCAGGGCGAAGCGGGATATGAAAGTAGGGCCTTCGAAACGTAAGCGAAGAAGATGAATAGCCTGACCACTGCTCACCCAACCATCCATAGCCCCAAAAAGATCCAATAGCGCCGGTTCGTTTCACAGCCCTTCTTTCATATCGCACTTCAGCCCGAAAAAAGAAAGGTGCTCTTCAGCACCTTCAAACTTTTTATGATACTGTAACCTGTCGATCTTTCTTCAATTCACTATTCTTGTCTTCCGCCGCTTCAATGATGCTATAATCAGACAATATATCCGCCTTCCCTTTCATTACAGCCACATCATGTTCAAAATGCACCGAGCATTTATTATCCTTTGTTCTCACTGTCCAGCCATCATCTTCGGTATACACTTCTTTCACACCCAGGTTGATCATGGGCTCGATAGCGATTACCAGTCCTTCTTTCAATTTGGAGCCTGTTCCGCGTTTGCCGTAATTGGGTACCTGCGGATCTTCGTGCATTTTTCTGCCGAGGCCATGGCCTACGAGCTCGCGCACCACGCCGTAGCCGTATTTCTTTTCAGTATGTTCCTGGATGGCGCCGCCGATATCACCAACACGATTATTGGCAACCGCTTTTTCGATGCCTTTGTAGAGTGATTCTTTGGTAACGCGGATGAGCTGCATCAGTTCTTCGCGCACGTCGCCGATAGCGAAGGTATAGGCATGGTCACCATGGAAACCGTTCTTGTATACGCCGATATCGACGGAGATGATATCACCGTCTTTCAGTTCTGTTTTATTGGGAAAACCGTGTACCACTACATCGTTCACGGAGGTGCAGCTATTGAATGGGTAGCCGTGGAATCCGAGGAATGAGGGTACAGCGTCGTAGCTGCGGATGATCTCACCGATCTTTTGATCGAGGTAGAGGGTGGTTACTCCAGGCTTGAGCATGGAGGCCACTTCGGTGAGGGTTTGGCTGACCAGCCTGGCGCTGATGCGCATCAGTTCGATCTCTTCCGGAGTTTTGATATGGATCATGAGTATAAGCTCCTTTTTTTGATATTACTCTTTTTAAAACAAAACCTGACAACTGAAGGTTCAGTTGTCAGGTTCGTTATGCGAAAATAGAATATTTTAGATAGATGACGCGGGCGAAACGGTTTGACGTCCCTGGATACGACCACTTTTCATCAGACCATCATACTGACGCATCAGCAGTTGGGTCTCGATTTGCTGGAGGGTATCGAGGATAACGCCTACCATGATCAGCAGGGATGTACCACCGAAGAAGGTAGAGAATCCGGGCTGGATGCCGAGGCGTTGTGCAAAACCGGGGAGAATACCCACCACTGCGAGCAGTACTGCGCCGGGGAGGGTGATCTTATCCATTACTGCACCGATATAATCAGCAGTAGGCTGACCAGGCTTAACGCCGGGGATGAATCCGTTGTTACGCTTGAGGTCATCAGCAATTTGCTTGGGATTGAAGATAAGGGCTGTGTAGAGGAAGGTGAAACCGATCACCATTACTGCGTACACCACCATATACCATGGGTTGCTATGATCGCTGAACACCCTGGCTACTCCTTTTGTGGTCTCGAAACCGCTGAGGAGGGTTGGGAGGAACATGATCGCCTGGGCGAAGATGATAGGCATTACACCAGCGCTGTTCACCTTCATGGGAAGGAACTGGCGGGCGCCACCGAACTGGCGGTTGCCAACGATTTGTTTAGCGTATTGAACAGGGATCTTGCGAACGCCCTGGATGAGGACGATCAGACCCATGATGATAGCAACGAGAACGGCGAGCATGATCACGAAATAGAGCAGGCCGGCTCCGCCTTTGGCGGATTGAGCGCCCCACTCCTGCCAGATAGATTGTGGCAGACGTGCGAGGATACCCACCATGATGATCACGGAAGAACCGTTACCAAGGCCTTTATCGGTGATCCTTTCAGAGAGCCACATTACGAATAATGTACCACCTGTGAGGATAACGGTAGTGGATATGCGGAAAAGATCGCGGAACCCGGCGATCATAGCTGCGCTGTTGGTCTGGTGCAGGTAGGAAACGTAAGCGTTGGCCTGCAGGATGGTAACAAATACAGCGAGGTAGCGGGTGTATTGGTTGATCTTTTTCCTTCCGCTTTCTCCTTCTTTCTGCAATTTCTGGAAAGGAGGATAAAGGATGGTCATCAACTGCATGAAGATAGAAGCAGAGATGTATGGCATGATACCGAGTGCGAGGATCGATGCCTGGTTGAAGGCACCACCCGCAAAGGCGTCGATAAGGCCGATGATACTGCCTGCTCCGCCACCTGCAGTGTTGATAAGGGTGGGGTTCATACCTGGCAATACGATATGGGTACCCAGGCGATACACGGCAACCAGGGTAAGGGTAACCAGAATTTTACTCCTCAGTTCCTCAATACTCCAGATATTCTTAAGGGTTTGTATGAACTTTTTCACGAAACGCAGATGTTTAAAATGATGCCTTTTGTTGAAAAACCAGAAACAGGTTTGCCAAAAAGAACTTTAGTTGCAAACCTGTTTCTTTTTTGAGCGATCAATTTAAGTGAATAAAATTGATCCACAAAAAAGACGCATGGTTAAATGCGTCTTGCAATTTACGAATTACTTTACTATTTCCACAGCACCACCTGCAGCTTCGATAGAAGCTTTGGCTTTATCACTAACAGCGTTCACTCTGAAATTAACTTTGGTTTTCAGCTCACCGTTACCAAGGATCTTCACCAGGTCGGTTCTGCTTACCAGGCCATTTATGTAAAGGTTCTCGAGAGAGAACTCTTTCAGATCATATTTCTCAACCAGGGTTTCTACCTGACCGAGGTTAAACACTTTATATTCAACACGGTTGATATTGTTGAATCCGCGTTTGGGGAGACGACGCTGGATAGGCATCTGACCACCTTCGTGGGCATTCTTGCGTTGGTAACCAGCACGGCTTTGTCCGCCTTTATTACCTTTTGTTGAAGTACCACCTTTACCAGATGCTTCACCACGGCCTAATCTTTTCTCTCTGTGTGTAGCCCCTTTTGCGGGCCTGATCC
>JAGIAP010000248.1 GCA_017744805.1 Chitinophagaceae bacterium
GTTATGGACTGTACGTGACGATCAAACGCTGGGCATTTTCAACGGCAACCCCAAATCCACCACCATCGGCTATTTCAGACATGGCTATATATTCAACGCCGATGGCACCTATGCTTACTACAATAAGATCTCCCTGACCCGCTCAGCAACCATTAGTTTTTCTTATGAAACCGGCACCTATTCTGTAAGTGGGAACCAGCTCACCATCCGGCCCATCAAAGGACAGGATGAGGATTGGAGTAAGAACGCCGCCAATGAAAAAGGCGAATGGGGAAGCCGCCAAAAGTCAACGGCCCGTAAATCAGAAACTGTTACCTATACATTGTCGAAAAGAACATCCCCTGTTGATAAGCTGACCCGACTGATACTGCAAAACGATAAAGAAACTGCAAGGGACGGAAAATATAACGATAAAACGCTACATCAGTGGTACTATAGCCCGCTCGATAAAGACCCGGGAGATTGGCCGCCGGGCTTCCAGTTTCCATCTACTGAAAAACCAACTGTCACTAAGAAGGAAACAACATCAACCATTCCCAAAAATATCAAATACGATCTATGGATGTGCCATTGCTATACAGCCTCCGGAAATTTGAGTGAAAAGAAATTCACCACTGTGGTGCTCTCTCCGGATGGCAGGGTAAAATTCTATCTTCCTGAAAAAGGCTTGAATGGCATAACACCGGAAAATAACAATCAGGAAGGCAGTTGGGGAAAGGTTACAGACAAAGGGAATATGCTGAGCCTGACAAACGACAAGTACGGAAGTATGAACCTCTACAAGATATCGGCTACTACTATGAGTAAGTACCCCAACAGCAGCTCAGCCATTTACAAAAAACTTAAACAAGTGGATGGCCTTCGTTTTGAAGGAGCTTACTCCCCCGAATTATCTTATTACAATGGGAAGACCGATATCGTTTCAAAACAGATCGATCCCAATAAACGCCCGATCATTTTTTTCAAGAAAGATGGCAGCTATATCAACGAAGGGATCGAGTTCAGTAATCTCACCTTTGGCGATTCCTTTGCCATCGGGAAAGGAACTTATGAGATCGTCAACTATTCCCTGATATTGACCACGCAGAGTGGACGAACATTACAGGTGGCATTTACGCCTGTATTGGATGCCAATCCCGCCAGTGCTGACAATAGCGGATTGATGATCAACAATATTTTGTACTACCGGTTGAATAAGACATTTACCCCGAATAATTGATACCCTGGCGAACCGCTCAAACACCCTTTCAATGAAAAAATATACGGTCCTTGTCTTACTGTTTTTTATTGTATGTATCGTACAAGCCCAACGAAACGATAATGAACTGAACCGAGATTCCGTGTTGGATTGGAGATACATCACAACTCTCGCCAAAGCACAACCGTACAAGCCGGTAAAAGACAATGAAGTACCCGGAAGCAATTATTCCGTATGGCAACAACAGGCTACTGATATCTTATTCAAATGGGTGCAGCAATCCGTGCTGCCACGCGGACTGGTAATGCGGAACCTGTTAAGGGAAAACCAGCAATGGTGGCTGAATGGCGCACCAGCATTGCATAGCTATGGTATTCAACTTGCCGGGTTCCCCGCCCATTTCGTAAATGGAAAACTGAACCTTCAATGCTGCGAGATCGGGCAGTACCTGAGCCTGGGATTCAATAGTTTTCCCGGTGATTACCTGCGCGGTGGTTTCAATCCTGACGGTTTGTATTTTTTTGCAGAACTGCCATCATTCAGTACCGGAGATACCGATGATAAATTAAGAACGGAAGGCGTAGACAAACAAATCTTGCCTCAACTGCATGCTTACCGGACCTACCTGGATCATTTCCACGATAGCGGAAAACCCTGGAACAGGATCGGTGTTGTGGTAGCAAAGAATGGTGAATGGCCCTTCAAGCCTGTGCTGATAAAGGACCTGGCAGCGTATATCGATCGCCAGTTAACCGCCTTTCCAGGTATCGAAAAAAAGAATCCTTCCGAAGTAAAAGCCGCCAGGGAGGCGCTGACCCGTTTGAAGCCATTCTACAACGAAGTGGTTAAGCTGAAAGAAACGAATTTCAATAATGCGATGCTGAAAGATGAAGATGGTCATGCTATAGTAAATCCCGGGATCATCATCAATGGCATGCAGGCGAATAAGACATTTCCCGAATACAGGATCCTGGTAGCCACCACTCAGTCAACCATCGATCAGTCCAGATCCGACAAACCATTGTGGTTATACCTCAATTTTTCAGGAAACGGAACAGCGGTTGCTAATCCCACCCAATTCGATCCTCTATTTAGTACCGAACGGGATTTCCTGGTAAATACCCTGCTGCGCAATTTCAATTTCGATTATGCATCAAAGTGGATGTCACAGCCGGAAACAATGAAGTCCGTTGTCTACAATCCGGTAAATGCTCCGGCCAGGTCTTCAGGCAATACCATAACCACGCCGGTGGCTACTTCTCCCAGCGTTGCTGCAAAGAACAAAGACCCCTTCACCATTTTGTATGAAGATTTCAATGGCTATGCTACCGGCACATTTTCTGTAAAAGGCTGGCATACCTATGGCCATGACGGGCATAGTTTCGAGAATGCCATATTGAATTCCGTAACCGGACAATCCGGTAAGTGGATCACTATACCCGATGCCTTCACATTCTATCCGGATTTCTCCAGGCCACTTCCAGCAAGCTTTACAGTGAACTATGATGTTTGCTTTGGCAGTAATATTTCCAACAAAAGAACCCCCATCTTTTTCAGGCTGGATACAAAAGATCCCAATCCAAAGAAAAGCAACCCGATCGACCTGCATGATATCAACCGAAGCGGCTTCCAGTTTTCCATTGCATTGAGCGGCGAATCAGAAACAGGAAAAAGATTTATGGATATAGCCGATAAAGAAACTACTACTGCCAGCAGGATCACCGGTTTGAAAGCAAATGATATTGTCCAGATCAGCATTGCTGTCAACGGAGCATCGGTAGCGGTTGCTGTCAATGGTAAAGAAGTGATGCATGACAATAATGCACTGCCAGCAGGAAAAACGTTCAAACGTTATGGCTGGTATAGTGGTGATCCGGCAATTTATCTCAGCAATATCGTAATAAAAAGTGGAACGCCTGTTCAGCCAGCCACTCAACAAGCCCCTCTGTTCACAGGTATTGTAAAAGATCCGGAACCCACCGCTGCTAAAGCTTTTGATGAATCGCCCTATATCTTCACACCCCTTGCGAAATCAGATGCAATGACACCGGTGAATTATCCCGCCAATTTCAGAAGCACGCTGCCTGCTTTACCTACAAGCAGTAAAAAAGTCAGCGCCGGCCTGAAAATGAATTATGGATTCCCGGTAAGGTCAGCAGCGCTAATGAGCTTGTCCAATACCATAGTCTCTGCCAATGGATTCAAGAAACTCATCGACAGTATTCAGTTCCTGGCGTCCAATAAGCTGCAGGCATCCAATACAGGGAAAATCGATAATTATCTAAAAGCAAAAAAGGTCACGGGCTCTACTGCAATCGGTAATCTCGCGATCAATGCCTGGATAGAAAGCAGACCTACCGCAGCCATCTATCTTTTCTGCAAAGCCTTGCAACCAGATTATACGGATATGCTTACCGCCAACAACCTGGCTTCGATACTGATCACCTACGGTTATGCAGAAAAAGCCATTCCTGTTTTATTGTATATCGCTAAACAAACCAACGGTGCGCCCGAAGCCCTTTCCAATCTGGCAAATGCCTGGTACAATCTAGGCGATCTCAATACAGCAATGGAATATGCCGGGCAATGTATCGCCAAAGACAGCCTGAACAGCATAGCCAACAAAGTAGCCGCGTTTGCACACCTGAACAAAGCTGCGCAATCTAACAATATCGCAGAAACGGAAAAAGCAATTGTCTGTTTGAAACAGTCGCTTAAATCGGGATACGACAAAGAGGCTTCCGATATTCTGAACAAAATAGAACCCGATCATAAACAGTCTGATGATTTTGCCAATACCAACCATAAAGAATTCCCAATGCTGAAGCGCTTGGAAATACCGGCCATGCCCGAAGACCTGCATCAGATGAGGTCTTTCGACCGTCAAATAGAAATGGAAAAAACTTCCCTCAGCAAAACAACAGAAGAAGTGTTTGCAGCGTATAAAAAAATACCAGCTCCCAATTACAAACAAACACTGGCATCGGCTACGCAAAGTCCGGGCATTGTGCTCATGATGGCGAAAGCATCCGCCATTATTTCGCGTAGCGGACAATGGTATATGAAAATGAAAAAAGACCTGGAAGATATTTTTCTCCTGAACAAAAAAGTACTGACGGATAAGCATAACGAAAAAATGAAAGCCATCAGTAAAAAATACCTGGCACTCCTGAATAAACTGGAAGGCGGGGAAGGAAAATCGGATGAGGAAGATAAGATAGAGCAGCTAAAGGCGCAGCGCTGCGAAGAAGAGAACAAAGAGCTGGCGGCCTGGCTTTCAGACATCTCGAAGATCACCAACACGTTTGCACAGCAAAGTGAGTATGTCAGTCGTATATTTTGCCGGGATATGGCCAACTGGGGACCATTACAGCAATACGATAATAGCGATCGCCCCTTCCTGGAAGCACAAAGAATATATTTGGGCGATGTGTACAAGATATTGACCTTCTATACTGCGATAGAGCCTTGCATATACCCAAGCAGGAAAATAGAAAACAATAATGATCAGAAAGGTCCTAAAGAATGGGAAGGACAATATTGCGCCAATTTCAAGGGAACAGCCGGATTGGGCCTATGTAAGATCAGCTTCAACTGCAACTCCATGAGCATTGCCGGTGGTGAAGGATTTGTGGGTGAGCTGACCCTCAACTACAATGAGGACGGCCGGTTTAAAGACGTAACCATTGGAGCAGGCGCCGGAGTGGAAGCACATTGGGGGAATAAACAAATAGCTTCACTTTCGGCCAGCGCTTCCGTAACAGAATACATTACCATCGGAGCCGGAGCGAACGGTTCCATTTCCATCACAGACTGGGGCACTGCTGCCGGAGTGGGCGCTGGCGCTAATATTGCAGAAATGGTGGGTGGGGAAGCCAATATTTTTTCAGGCAAACTGAGCGCACAATCCGGGGTAACAGCGGAAGGCGCCATTCCGGATGCACTGAAGATACTGCTTCCGGATAAAGGGAAATAGGTCATTCTGCTGCCTGACCATCAACCAGCACAGAAGGATCACCAGGATACAACTGCTTCTTTTCCTTCATCTGCAGCAGCGGGCTGAGCTCAAAGGAAATATATACTACCGTTCCTTCTGCAGAGGATTGTATATCCGTATTTCCATTGAAGACTGCCATCCTTTGCCGGAGGGAACTGATGCCCATGCCCTGTGACCCGGAAATGCTGTTGATATCGAATCCTTTTCCATCATCTTCCACGGTTACACTGAAGAGATCGCCATCGAAGGATAATTGCACCATGATCTCCGTGGCATTGGCATGCTTTACACTATTATTGATCAGTTCCTGCACAGTCCGGTAGACCAGCAATTCGAAATGGCGGTTATACCGTACTGGTAGCCCATAGGACTGAAAGGATACTGCCAGGTTCTGCTGGTTATCGAATTTGTTGCAGAAGTTTTCGATAGCGGCATGAAGGCCATCTTGCTGCAGGATCCTGGGAAGCAGGTTATGGGCGGTCTCGCGGATCTCCGTGCTGGCCTCATCGAGCAAGGTCAACGTGTCGTTGTAGACGGGAAGATCAGGTAAGATATGAACCTGTTTGGCGAGGGTCCTCACATACAATTGGGCGGCGGATAACATACTGGCTGCTCCATCGTGCAGGTTGCGGGCGATGCGTTCCCGCTCCCGCTCCTCTCCTTCCATCATCGCCCTCGTGGCCCGGAGCTCATATTCCTGCTGAAGTAGTTTCAGCTTCTGCAGTTGCAGGTCCTGTTTGTTCCTGGAATGGAAATACACGAGGATAGCTCCCAGTACCAGGATCAGCAGGGCGCCACTGATGATCACGATCAACATATCTTTTTTCTGTAAAGCGATCTCCTGTTGGTCGATGGCCAGTTGTTTGTCCAGTATTTGCTTGTCTTTTTGCAGGGTACGGTATTGAACCTCCAAAGTGTTTATATGTGCGGCATTCTTTTGGTTGCGGAAGCTGTCCAGTAATTTGATCTCATGCCTTACTGCCGCCAGGCTTTCTTTGTACATGCCAATCCCTTCGAGGGATTCTCCCAGTAAGAAATAACTGGCAGCGATCGATTCCAGGTCGGCATTCTTTTCCGCATAGCCGATGGCTTTTTCTGCGTATTCTTTTCCTTTTTTGAAATTCCTTGTCTGGTTCATATTCCGGGCCAGTCCCTGGTATACCATCGTGGTGTAGTTATTGTTATCCACCTGCAATAGGATGGGCTCGGCTTTCAGGAAAAAGTAATTGGCAGAGTCCGGTTTGCTCATGGCTGAATAGGTTTCGCCGAGGGCTTTGAAAGTATTTCCTGTTTCGGCCATCAATCCTTTTTTCTGAGAAAGCATCAGGGCCAGCCTGAGATCTTTGAGCCTGGCCTCCCATTCTTTGTTGAGTGGCGCTTTGTTATGGAGGGTCTGCACCCAGGTAGCTGTATCTCCATGAGCTGCGGCCATCTTTTCGGCAATGGTATAATAATCCAATGCTTTTTTGAATTCTTCCAGGGAAGCAAAAGAAGTTCCGATGCCATTGTAGACAGCACAGAGGCCAGTAGTGTCTTTTATCTTTTCAAGGTAGCCGGCTGCTTTGATGAAGATCTCCGTAGCCTCTTTCAATTTTCCCTGGTAGGAATAGATGATGCCCATATTGTAATACTGGCGACCTATTTCTTTTTCGTTATTCGTTTTTTCAAAGAAAACAAGACTGTGCTCGTAATGTTTCAACGCCAGTTCCAATTCATTTTTCCTGTTGGCGATCACGCCCCGGAAGGAAAACACTTTTCCCAGGCCATTGGTGAATTGGTGCTTTGTGCTTTCCCGTTCTGCCCAGTCCAGGATGACTAACCCGCTGTCGCCATCAATATTCATCACTTCCAGGGCATAGGAAATGATCTTCTTGATCCGGAGAGTATCCGTGGAGATGGTATCGAGTTGTGGCAGGTATTTCTGATGGATATCCCGGAGGGATTGGGCCTTCAATAGTGATGGGATCAAGAGGATCAATATACCAAACAGGATCAGTTTTTTACTCACGATTCGCTTATTATGCCGGTGAAAAAGCAGGATTCAGCCTATGGGTAAAATTAAGTTTACCGGTTAAATTATTTTATTACAAAAGTATAATTGGCAGCAGCCTTTTCAAACTCAGTTTTTGGGAGGCCAGAAAATGCATTTGGGGGATGGATTGAAGCAATTGGGTATCCAATCAAGGAAAGAGGCATCTCAAATGAAGAGACGCCCCTTTGCATTTCACCTGACTATTCAATAGTCTCTATTTCCTTTTTCTCCTTATCAATATGATCATACAACCTATTGCCATCACTCCGGGAATGATCCAGATCAGGATGGCCTTTTGCAAGGTGACGGCACCCAATCCGGCATGGAATTTATTATCCAGTGGTTCATTCTTCAGTGTATTGGCCGGGAACTTACCGTATGAAAAATAGCTGAGGCACCAGAAAGCATAGGTATCATTGTAGCGGTCTCCCCTGCCCTCTACCAGTGCTTGATGGGAACCCGGCCTGGTCAAATAATCTGCGTCCCCGGCAACGATGACCCTTTGTTCTTTTCCATTGACCATGCGATGCATTTTCAATGCTGTAACAAAAGTACCCATTTCATCACCTGGTAGCTTTTTGATACTCAACTGCAGGGAGTCATTGTCGATGGCTGCTGTCCTGTTCCAGCTCAGTTTTTCATTGGTGACCAGGAGGGGCTCCACTACAAAACCATTGCTACGCCACTCCAATGCACTGGCGCCTGGCAGTGCCACTTTAAAAGATGTATCTCCAAAACATCTTGTCCAACGGGAAAATTTTCTGGCATACTGTGGGGAAAGATTTTTAGCTACAGTTGTCATATAATTGAATACCAGGTCACTGCTGTACCGGGTGCTGGGTTGGATCAGTAGCCCATTTCGCTGGGTGATGCCGAGTTTGTCCAGGACGGGCTTGACCACTTCCCGCCTGTCCGGTTCTGTCATTACCATCAAATTGCCGCCTTCATCGATATACTTGCCGATCCTTTCGAGAGCCTCTTGCTGAAACGGCACACGGGGATCTGCCAGTACCAGTGCTGCATAACCGGGCTGGATGGGCTTATCCAGGGAGAGGGTATCGAAATCGAATCCCTGGTTCATTAAAGAATGACGGAAAGTAATGTCGCAGGCAAGCCCCTTGTAATCCCTTAATTTTTCCGAGAAGGGGCCCCGCTCAATTTCACTGGTAACAAATCCAATTTTAGGAGGGGTTTCTACGAGCCTGTTCAATGCCGCAGCAATTTCGTCTTCGGTTGGCCAGTATATCATATCCATAAATGTTCTGACTATGGCGCTCTTGTTCTTATACTTCAAAATAAAGAAGCAACGGTATTCCTCAGCATTCACATCCACCAGCTTGCGTATTTCCTCTGGTCCCACAAATTCATCAAAGTCCATATTGAAGGACTTCGCTTCCTTCTCTCCAATTTCCTTCAAGGATTTTCCCGGGTTATCTTTCAATTTATGCGAAGTGGGATCGCAATCATAATAAT
>JAGIAP010000249.1 GCA_017744805.1 Chitinophagaceae bacterium
GTATCAGAATACCAATGGTTCCAATAACAGAACCGCTCATTATTACAAAGAGAGCTATTATGTAAGGAATGTGGTGAACAAATTCACCCGCGCCGATAACGGTCTGCTGCAAGTGCCGTATGGAGATATCCTGGAAGAAGGCTCTCCTTACAAAACCAAATCCAACACCTTCAGGGCGCAACTCGGCTACAACGACAAGATCGGTTCCGATCATCAGATCAGCGCTATCGCTGGATCGGAGATCAGGGAGATCGTTCGTGATCGTCAGCCCGGTTACTATCTCTACGGATATGATCCCAATACCCTCAGTGGTAAGCTTACTGAGCTGGACGTTACCACTTCCAAGCCTGTAAGGCCAGGTGGTACTGAAATGATCCCAAGCCAGTTCCCGCTTGAATCTCAGTTCAATAAATACACAGACCGTTTCCTCAGCTACTATGCAAACGCCAGCTATACCTACAAAGGAAGATATACCGTAAGCGGTTCTTCCCGTTGGGACGGTTCCAACATCTTTGGTGTAAAAACCAACCAGAAATGGCAACCCCTTTGGAGCATCGGTGGAAAATGGGATATAGACAGGGAAGATTTCTATCATAGCACCTGGGTGCCCGGCCTTACCCTGCGCGCCACCTATGGTATCGCAGGTAATGTAGCCAACCTGCTCAGCCGCTATGCTTCAGGTAGCGTACTGGCCGACCGCAACTCAGGCCTCAGCTATATCCGCGTAGGTACAGTAGGTAACCCTTCTCTCAAATGGGAGGAGACCAAAACCATGAACCTCGCCGTGGACTTCACGCTGAAGAATAACCGTATCAGCGGCAGCTTTGAATGGTATTCGAAGAAATCATACGACCTGTTAGGCGATGATTATCTCGCGCCCAACACAGGTATCATCACCGGCGGTACCGGCGATAAAAGTAAAAAAGTGAACTACGCCAGCCTGAAAACTGAAGGCTTCGACCTCCGTATCAATACCAAGAACCTCACCGGTGAACTGGGCTGGAACAGCACCATCCTGTTAAGCACGGTTAAGAATAAGGTCACTAACGTTTACGTGAATCCCGGCAGAAGAGTACTGGAATATTTCGGTACTACCAGTGGTATTCCACCAGTTACCGGCGTCAGCAGGGATATGCTTTATGCCACGCAATGGTGGGGACTGGATCATGATAGCGGTCTCCCGATCGTATTCCTGAACGGCAACAAGATCACCAACTATCAAACCTACATGAATGGTATCAAGAAAGAAGACCTTGTGAGTGCAGGTGTATCTGTACCTACCATGTTCGGTTCTTTGAGAAATGATCTGTATTACAAGAACTTCTCTCTCTCCTTCCTGATCACATGGAAAGGTGGGCATGTATTCCGCAGGAACTCTATTTCTTCCGGTGCAGAATGGAATGGCACCTACCATATGGACTATTTCAACCGTTGGAAACAGCCTGGCGACGAAGCATTCACCAATGTGCCTGCATACAGGACCACTTTCGACAACCAGTTGAGCACTTACTACAATTTCTCCAATTCACTGATCGAAAAAGGAGATGTAGTTCGCCTGCAGGATGTGAGCCTGAGCTATGCCATCACCAGGAACCTGATCCCTCGCCTGCCGGTTGAGCGCATCAACCTGGTAGCCAACGTGAGAAATGTGGGCATGCTCTGGAAGGCCAATAGCCTCGGCATCGATCCTGATTTCGCCAACGCTCAGTATGTAACTCCACGCACATTTGCGCTGGGCATTCAATTAGACTTTTAAACACGGTAACAATGAGACTCAAAACATATAGCTTACTGGTTGCGGCAGCCCTGGTTCTCAGCAGTTGCGGAAAGGAATTCCTGGAACAGAAGAAAGATGCCAAGGATGTGATCCTCCGTACCATCAATGATTACCAGATGGTGCTGGACAATCTCACCATCGTGAACACTTTCTCTTCCGTTTCTCTCAACCTGGCCTCTGCAGCGGAATTTGAACTGCCAGACAAAGAGATCACCACCTGGAAAGTGAACATGCCCTACGAGGCCAACGGATACCTGTGGGAGAAAGAGATCTATGAAGGAAAGGAATCCACCGATTATAACAACGCCTATCAACGCATCATGCTGGCCAACCTGGCCCTGGATGTAAAGGAGGTGGCTGCAACTAGTCCCCTGGACGAGAAAGCAAAGAACAACGTGATCGGAAGTGCCCATTTTGTCCGCGCCTTCTCTTACTATCAACTGGCGCAACTGTTCTGCAAGCCCTATGATGCCGGCACTGCCAGTGCTGACCTGGGCGTTCCCATCAGAACGGATTACGATGTAAAAGTGAAGATCCCTACACGTAGTACGGTTGCTGAATTGTATAAATTCATCATCAGTGATCTGGAAGCCGCACTGCCACTGGTCCCTGAAACGCCGCTCAATATCTGGCGCCCCGGAAAAGCGGCCGTTGCAGGTTACCTGGCAAGAGTGTATATGCAGATGGGCAACTGGGAAAAGGTTCGTGAGTACTCCGATATGGCACTGAAAGTGAAGAGCAATCTCAAAGACTTCAGCGCCTATACCAGCCAGGCCAGCTTCCCTTCCGATTATGGAAAAACAATGCCTGAGATCGTTTACTATTCCCAGATCCATAAGCCCAGCTTCACGTATAGCGGTATGACCGCAACGCCAGGTATCTATGCCCTCTACGAAGCGGATGATTACAGGAAGGCGGCATATTTCGCCACTACTCCTACCACCGCTTTCAAAGGATCACTGGCAGGCTTATACGCGATCTTTGCAGGTATCACTACCAGTGAGCTGTACCTGCAACGCGCAGAAGCCAACGCCCGCCTCGGCCAGCTTGGCACTGCCATGAACGATCTGAACGAACTGCGCAAGTACAGGTTCCCCGCAGGCAAAGCGCCGGTGGATATCACCGATCAAACACTCGCAGTGAAGTTCATCATCGATGAGCGCGCCAGGGAACTGTATATGAGAGGCACAAGATGGGAAGACCTTCGCAGGTTGAGCAAAGAGCCACTGTATGCCATAACGCCTATGCATACCTACAATGGCAACGAGTATAAGCTGAAGCCAGGCGATAACAGGTATACCATGCCGTTACCTGATAATGAGATCCAGTTAAACAATTATCCCCAAAACCCAAGATAAGGTAATCGGAGAGCCGCCAGTCTGAGCTACTGGCGGCCCCGATAATACAAGAGACTATGAGCGATAATATCGTAAGGATTGAGAACCTCAGTCACCGCTATTCCCGTGCCTGGGCCATCCAGAATATCAACTTGCAGATCGACCGTAAAGGCATTCTCGGGCTGCTCGGATCCAACGGCGCCGGCAAGTCCACCACCATGAATATCCTCTGTGGCGTACTCAACCAAACCGAAGGGAATGTGACCATCTGCGGCATCGATATGCGCAAGCATCCCAAAGAAGCCAAGAAACAGATCGGTTTTCTTCCCCAGCATCCACCACTCCACCTGGAGCTCACCATCCATGAGTACCTCACGCATTGTGCACATCTCAGGAGGATCCCGAAAAGCCAGGTGAAGCAGGCCGTTGAAGAAGTGAAACAGAAATGCGGTGTGGCCCATTTCAGCGATCGCCTCCTGAAGAACCTCTCCGGTGGCTACCGCCAGCGTGTGGGCATTGCACAGGCCATCATCCACAAACCTCAACTGGTGGTACTGGATGAACCTACCAACGGCCTCGATCCCGTGCAGATACTCGAAGTGCGCAAGCTCATCAGGGAGATTGCCGAAGAACGTGCCGTGATATTCTCCACGCATATCCTCAGTGAAGTACAGGTGCTCTGCCGGGATATTGTAATGATAGAAAAAGGGAAAATTGTTTTTGCCGATACCATGGAAGCATTCAACAACTATATCGAGCCCAACGGCGTGCAGGTATGGTTCAGCAAGATGCCTTCCAGGGAAGAACTGCTCGGCATTCCCGGCGTAAAAGATGCCACCATCCAATCTGAGAACAGCGCCCGTCTTGTGATAGACAGGAATCCCGCTATCTGTGAGACCATCATAGAAGTGAGTGTGCAAAAAGGCTGGAAGATGAGAGAGATAAGTCTCGAAAAGAGCTCTCTCGACGATATTTTTAAACAATTGTCTTCTTAAACGGGCAGCAAATATCAACTTATTATGCGTGTGTCTTTAAGACTTGCTAAACAGGAATTAGCGTCACTCTTTTACTCACCCATCGCCTGGTTTATCCTGGTGATCTTTACGGTACAGTTCGGCATTGCCTTCACCGGCAAAATGGACATGTATGTGTCTTACAAGAATCTTGGTTACAATACCTTCAATCTTACCGATTATATTTTCACCAATGGCCAAACTCCCGGCCTGTTGCTGACAGTGCAATCGCAACTCTATCTTTTCATTCCGCTCATCACCATGGGACTGATCAGTCGCGAGATCAGCAGCGGTTCCATCAAACTGCTGCAATCCTCTCCTATCAGCGTGGCCGAGATCGTGTTTGGAAAATATATGGGCATCATGGCTTACGCGCTGCTGCTGATACTGCTGTTGCTGGCCTATGTGCTCACCGCTTCTTTCTTCATCCCCAACTTTGAAATGTCCTGGATGCTTTCCGGTATCCTCGGTATTTTCCTGTTGCTGAGTGCCTATGCGGCTATCGGCCTGTTCCTGAGCAGCCTTACCGCATACCAGGTGGTGGCTGCCCTGAGCACGCTGGCCGTTCTCACCTTCCTCCATTATATCGGCACCCTCTGGCAGGATATCGATTTCGTTCGCCATATCACCTACTTCCTTTCCGTTTCAGGAAAAGCAGACAGCATGATCTATGGCTTGATCAGAAGTAAGGATATCGTGTACTTCCTGGTGGTGATCGTGCTCTTCCTGGGCCTCACCATGCTGAAGCTCCAGTCAGGAAGGGAAAGCAAATCATTTGCGGTGCATGCTACCCGTTATATACTGCTCATTGCAGTTTGTATCGGTGTAGGCTATATCAGTGCACTACCTAAGTTCACCGGCTATATCGATACCACCTCCCAAAAGATCCGCACCCTGCATCCCATCAGCCAGGAAGTGGTGAAGAACCTGAAAGAGCCACTGGAGATCACTACCTACGTGAACTTGCTGGATAAGGATTATAATGTCGGCGCCAAAAAACAACGCAATAACGATCTCTCCCGCTTCGAGCAATACCAGCGCTTCCATCCTGAGCTGAAGATGAACTACGTGTACTACTACGATACCACGGATAACAAATCACTTTTCGGTAACAAGATCAATGCCGGTCAGGACCTGCAGTCCGTGGCAAAGAATGTAGCCGAAAGCCAGAAACTTGACCTGGATGATTTTCTTTCTCCCAAAGAGATCCGTCAACAGATCAACCTGAAGGAAGAAGGCAATCGTTTCGTGCGCGTGATGAAGAGCGGAAATAAGAAGACCTGGCTCCGTTTGTACAACGATTTCTTCAAACACCCCGGTGAGCCCAATATCGTAGCCGCCATCAAATTACTGGAGGAAGGCCCTTCCCGCATAGCCTTCGTAACAGGCAACGATCTCAGAAGTATCAAAGACAATAGTGATCGTGGCTATCGCAACAGCACCAGTGAGAAAACTGCCCGCAATACACTTGTGAACAATGGCTTCGAGCCAGTTTCCGTAGACCTCACCAAAAGCGATATCCCCAAAGGCATCGATGCCCTGGTGATAGCCGATCCACGCAGCAGCTTCACTCCTGAAGAGCTGGCAAAGATCAAAGCGTATATTGATAACGGTGGTAATCTGCTGGTAACAGTTGAAGCAGAATTCCAGGAATATCTCCGTCCCATCCTCGATCCGCTGGGCATCAGCTTTCTCAAAGGAACCGTGGCGCAAACCAATGATGGAATGGCTGCCAATATCGTCTACAGCTATTACACAGACGACGCCGGTATTCTCGGCCCCGACTCAAAAAGCAAAGGCAATGATTCCACTTTCAAAGTTGTAATGCTGGGGGCCGGTGGTATGGAATGCAAGCCTGCCGGCGATTTCAAGGCCATACCATTACTGGTGACCAATACTTCCAAAAGCTGGCTGAAAGCGAAAAAAATAGAAACAGATTCTCTCCGTACTGTGTTCAATGCAGCCGAAGGCGATCAACTGATCCCCGTGCATACAGCCTGGGCCCTGAACAGGAAGATCGATGGAAAAGAACAGAAGATCGCTGTTATTTCCGATGCCGATTTCATCTCCAACCTGGAGCTGAGCACATTCAGGAAAACGAATGGTAACAAGAATACACAATTCTATAATGGGCTCTTCAATTGGTTCAGCAGCGGGAAATACCCGGTGGTGATCCCCGCCAAAGACCCGGTTGACAATGATATCACGTTGACAACAAAAGGCGTGGCCTGGCTGAAGGTCTTCTACCTCTATGCCCTGCCTGCGGCCATCCTGATCGGCGGTATCTTATTACTTTTCTTCAGAAGAAGGAAGTAAGTATAGCCATGTACGTTACCTGGTGGGAGGTGAGATCTGTACCCGTTTTTCAGATCGATCCTTCGCCAGGTTTCTTTTTTTCGCCACATTGAAAAGTCCACCACCACCAGCCAATTGCCAGCAGACAAAAAATAGCGCCCAGCCAACAAACACCCGTCCAGCTATAACGGGCATATACAGTTGTACTGGCAATCGATCCCGTTCCACTGCCGATGGCATAAAAGATCATATACACTCCCACGATCCTGCTATGCGAGTTGTTACCGATGCTGAATATCATTCCCTGGTTGGTGACATGCAGGGCCTGTGCAGCCAGGTCCAGCAACACCACGCCGGCTACCAGGGCCCATAAAGATTGCTGTGTAAAGGCAATAGGAAGCCATGAGAGCAGTAAGAGCAGCAGGGCTATGCCGGTGGTCCACTGTCCCTTCCCCTGGTCAGACAAAGCCCCTGCGCGGCTCGCGCCCAATATCCCCACCACGCCCACCAGCCCGAAGGAGCCGATCATGGTATGCGACAACGCATGAGGCGGACCACTCAACGGCAGCACCAGCGAGGTCCAGAACGCACTGAATACCGCAAACATCAGCATCGCCAGGATACTCCTGTTCCGTAACACAGGCTCGGTCTTGAACAAGGTCCACATAGAGCGGAGCAAAGACCCGTAAGATTGCTTTTGCACCGGTGTATTGTCATCGGGCAGTTTCTTTGTCAGGATGATGGCCATAATAGCTGCCAGCACTGCCGAACAAATATAAACCGACCTCCATCCGGATATATCGGCCAGTATCCCTGCCACTGTTCTGGCCAGCAACAATCCTACCACCACGCCGCCCTGCGCAGCGCCCACCACCCTGCCTCTTTGCGAAGGCGCAGCAAGCGTAGCGGCATAAGCCAATAACCCTTGCGTCATGGCCGTTCCCAGCAAACCTAGTGCTGCCATGCCCGCCAGCATCACCGGCCTGGAAGCGGCAGTGGACACCAATAGTAATGCCAGCACCAATACTACCAACTGTGCGATCAACAGTTTTCGCCTGTTCAGGATATCTCCCAACGGCACGAGGGCGATCAGGGCAATGGCACACCCGATCTGCGTAGCCGTAATGATGATCCCTGCGGAGGCTTCCCTGATATTGAAGCTCCTGCTCATGGCATCCAGCAATGGTTGTGCGTAATAGACATTCGCTACACTGATGCCACAGGCGACAGCAAAAAGGAATATTGTACTGCGGGACAAGGATCTTTCTTCAGTGCTGTTTCCGGGTGTTCCTGGTTCTGTCTCCTGCGTTCCCTCCCTGTTACCTGAAACCCTTACCAATACATGGTCTCCGGTGGTATTGCCTGTTTCGTGATGGTCCATTTTTCTTGTTTTTATAGTGTCTGGATATATTTTATCCCATTTTGTACCATATGGTACAAAATGGGATAAAAAAATTAACCGAGAATGGATAGTTGTGATTCTATGAGCTGGGATAGGATCTTATTGTCCGGGTACATCCGCCTGGTGATGCCCAATCCGTTCCAAATGGTGATCAGTTGACGGGCCAGCAATTCCGGATCATGTTTCTTACTGAGCGTATTTTTCTTTTGAGCTGCAATAATGGACTTGTAGAATATCTTTTCCAGTTGCAGCAGCCAGTTGGAGGCCTTCTTCATCAGCAAGGGATCGGAGTTGGAAAGCTCAGCGATGGAATTGCCGAATAAACAACCATTCAGGTGGATGCTTTTGGTAGTGGTGGCGATACTCCTGAACAGATGTTTGATCCCTTCTACAGGATCATCATGATGCAGCATCTCCTGCTCAAAGCTGATCATCTGTTGTTGACGGTACCTCAACAGGGCCTTTTCAAACAATTCCTTTTTCCCTCCCTTGAAGGCCAGGTAAAAGCTCCCCTTCCCGATGCCCATCGCTTCCAGCAACTCGTCTGTGGACGCGGCTTCATAGCCCTTTGCCCAAAAAACGGGAACGGCTTTGTCCAGTATCTCCTCCGGGTCGAATGTTTTAGGTCTGCCTGCCATAAGAATGGAATAATGGACAAAGATATATATTGTACCGGTAAGTACAATATTGTTTATTTTTACACAAGAACGGAGACCTTCCGGTCTCCGTGAAATTGTAACAGGTATTGAAAGCTTTTCCTGATCCGGATCATTTACCCAGCTTCTTTTTGTACTCTGCAAGCAGCTTCTCTGCTTCGGCAATGGTATCCGCTGTTATGAAG
>JAGIAP010000024.1 GCA_017744805.1 Chitinophagaceae bacterium
ATATTCTCTATCCTGTCCAGCTCCTGCCTGCGTTCCCATAATTTGATGAATACTTCCTGGATCACATCCTTTGCATATTGTTCAGACTTCGTGAGCTGTTGCGCCAGTGTATATAACCGGTACTCATGTCTACGGAACAACTCTTCGAAAAGCAGTTCCATCGCTTTGTCGTTGAGTGAGTCGTTGATATGGTTTAGACTGTTTTCCATTGCTTACTGCCCCTTGCGTAAACAGTTCTGAATGGGATTACTGTAAGTTAATGTTAAGAGGCTAGAATACCGCAATTTGCTGCATGATTCTGCAAGGAAATCCTTGAGTGTACCGGGTTTATGCAGCGTTTTGATCCTTCAATGGAAAAACAATGGCAGGCAGCCCCTGTCGATTGCAAAATCCTGCATTAGGATGGCACGAAAAAGAAAATGCTGCCGCATAATATATGGGCAGCATCCTGCGGGTAACCGCAATATTAAAGAGGTTTGATCTTGATATTCCTGAACCAAATGCCACCACCATGGTCCTGCAAGGCAATATGGCCGGTGGTCTTCCTGCCGTAGTCGGCAGCGTTCTTCCACTTGCCTTTGGCTTTGAGGGCTTCCCATTCGGGTGTCCACAATTCAAAGTCCACCACTTTCTCTCCATTGAGCCAGTGCTCTACGTGAGCGCCTTTCACTACTACCTTGCTATGATTGTATTCACCTGCGGGCTTTGCCATCACTTTGGAAGGAGGGTGCATGGCGTAATCGGATCCGCTCTTCTGCCAGTCTTCTAACGTTTCAGGGTAACCGAGATCATCGATCAACTGATATTCCGGTCCTGTTTGATAGGAGGCGTCATGATCTTCGGTAACATGGTACATGGCGCCGGAATTGGCGCCTTTGCCCACTTTCCAGTCGAACGCAAATTCAAAGTCCTTGTATTGCGCCACTGTTATCAGATCAGCACGGTGCTGCACTCCGCTTTCTTTGCAATGCAACTCTCCGTTCACTACTTCCCATCCATCGGAGCTGGCATTTTTATAGGGCCTCCACTGTTTGGTGTCGTTGCCGTTGAACAGCAGTTGCCATCCTTCTTTCTTTTCCTTTGCGGAAAGTATGTTTTGTTTTTCCTGCATAAGATTGGTCATACTGGTTAAGGTGAACAGTCCTGCAAGGGTTAGGAAGAATAGTCTCATGTGTATTTTGTTTTTTATCCGATCAGTTTCATTTTTTCAGGATCCCATTTGATGGCCTTTTCCTGGTAGTAGCTATCATTGCAAAGCAAGGCGGGTGCTGCTGCGCGATAACCGAAAACAGTATCCTGCACAACCGGTTTGCCACCCCGGATAGCACGTACCCAGTTGAAAAAGTGATCATAATGTGCGCCCTTGTACTGATCTTCCGCTTTGAACACGGTAGTTTCAGGGCCCTGCATTTTTTTTCGATCATACTCCTTATCGTATCTTCTTTCTGCAAAATATTTCGCGTATTCGTCCGGGGGCCAGAATTTGTTTTTCACCAGGGTTACCTTATCCCATTCCACCAGCATGGCACCTTCATTGCCTACGAGGCGAAGGGAATTCTCTCCTCCTGTTCCATCAACGAAATTGACGCGGAGTGAAAGATTGAATGCGGGATGTGCTAACGCCTGGGGATAGTCGAACATACCCAACAGGATATCCGGTACTTCACGGCCATCTTTCCAGTAGCGTAACCCGCCGGTGCTCATGACCTTGTTGGGGCCATTGGAGCCTGTGATATAATGAAGGCTGGAGAAGAGATGAACGAAGAGATCGCCTGAAACGCCGGTGCCATAATCTTTGAAGCAGCGCCAGCGGAAGAATCTTTTGGGATCCCAGGGGATATCGGGATTGCCGTGCAGGAATGTTTTCCAATCCACGGTTTGAGGGGAACCATCGGCTGGCATATCGTATTGCCAGGCCCCTCCGGGCGTATTGCGGGCCCAGAAACCTTCGGCATAGTTGAGGGTGCCGATGGCGCCTGCTGCCAGTAGTTCCTTTGCTTTTTCGTTACCGAGTGAGCTCATGCCCTGGCTTCCTACCTGGAATACCACTTTGTTCTTTGCCTGGGCGGCAATCACGGCGGGCCCTTCGGTGATATCATGCACCATGGGCTTTTCACAGTAAACAGCTTTGCCGGCATTCATGGCAGCTACGGAAATATCCTTATGCCAATGGTCCGGAGTGGCCACGATCACGGCATCGATATCCTTTCTGGCTATCACTTCACGATAGTCCCTGGTAGTGAAGATATCGTTACCATATTTCTTCTTAGCGGATTCCAGGCGGCCATCGTAGAGGTCGCAGGCAGCCACCAGTTTGACACCGGGAATGCTGGTAGCGGTTTGTGCATCTCCGTTGCCCATTCCTCCTGCCCCGATGAGGGCGATCTGGAGATTATCGTTGGGCGACAAATATTTCCTTGACAGGGGCTCCGACTGGGGAAAATCCTCAGCAGCATTTGCGATCCCCGGGATCAATGCAGAGGCAGCAACGGTTTTACTGAGCTTTTGGATAAAGGCGCGTCTGGCATGCGTGGGTTTGCTCATGTGAAGTAGTCTGGTTAGATGAAATGGTTAGTTTGAACGGACAGTAATTTACAATAAAATGATGAGTTGCGCACGGCCAAATCAGTCAGAGTTGGTCAATCCGGCAATGGCCCGTAAATTTGTTACCCTGTAAGCTTTGAGCGAAAGATTATCTTATCATTTTAAAATTTAATAGTATGGCATTTACATTAGCACCTCTTCCATATGCAGCGGATGCACTGGAACCTCATATCGACGCACTGACCATGCAGATCCACCATGGTAAGCACCACCAGGCTTATGTTGACAACCTGAACAAGGCTATTGCCGGAACTCCCAATGAGAACAAATCACTGGAAGAACTGGTAGCGGCAGCCGGCTCCATCAGCCCTGCTGTAAGGAACAATGGTGGTGGTCACTGGAATCACACTTTCTTCTGGGAATCCCTGGCTCCCAATGCTGGCGGAGCTCCTGCTGGCGCTTTGGCTGATGCTATCAATGCAGCATTCGGCTCTTTCGATGCATTCAAAGAAAAATTCAACAATGCAGGTATGACCCGCTTTGGAAGCGGTTGGGCATGGCTGATCGTGAAAGATGGAAAGCTGGAAGTTTCTTCCACCCCCAATCAGGACAATCCTCTGATGGATGTGGCTGAAGTGAAAGGACAGCCGATTCTCGGAGCCGATGTATGGGAGCATGCTTATTACCTGAAATACCAGAACAAGCGCGCTGATTATCTCGCAGCATTCTGGAATGTAGTGAACTGGAACAAGGTGGCGGAACGTTTCGCAGCTTCAACAAAATAAGCAAGCATCCATCCTTATTTACTAAATCCCGCAAAGCATGAAACAAACAATCCTCACCGCCTGCACGGTAGCTCTTATGGCAACTGCATGTTCATCTGGTTCTTCCGATGTGAAGAGACTGGTGATCATGAGCAGCGGCAAGATCCAGGCCGCAGGCAAAGACGCCAAAGAGATCACGTTCGAACCAGGTACTCAGCACAACGAAATGGAATTCCAGTACGTTGGCAAAGACACGGTTAAGATCACCGTGAAAAGCAAGGATGGTGATAAGACCTATGATCTCCCCGAAAGCGGCGCTTATGTGCTGAACCTGAAATCTGCTGACACCCTGATCGGAAGCATCGTCAATTACGGTGATGCAGGTATGCCCAAATCCATCAGCACTGAACAGTTGCAACATATGGTAGACAGCACCCAGCAGCTCATCATGGGCCTCAACGCCAGTGATGCTGCCAGGACCTATTTCCTGGTGCCATTCGCCATCAAGAAGATCAGCCCAATTTATTCAGCAAAGCTCATCGGGCCATTCAATGGTATCCCCAATTCCGTAGAAGTAGGTAAGGATGGTAAAGCTCCCGAAGTTTACAAGTTCGCTACTACAAAGCAAAAACGCGAAGACCTGTACAAACTGGTTGACCGCATGAACAAATAAGAGGAATTCATTTTCCGGAGAAAGGCATGAAGCTACCCGCTTCGTGCTTTTTTCGTTTATGGCACAGGGTCATATCCATGACCGCCCCAGGGATGGCAACGGCTGATCCGTTTCAATGCCAGCCAGAATCCTTTGAAGGGACCATATTTTTTGAAGGCTTCCAGTGCATAATGGGAACAGGTAGGCGTATAACGGCATTTAGGCCCGATCAATGGTGAGATGCCCCACTGATAGATCTTGATCAGGGCAATGAATGGGAGGCTAAGTATTTTGAGTAGCTGCTTCATTGACGATACCGGTAAGTCTTTGCAAAATTACGCCGATCTTCTCACTCACAATGGCCATATCGGGCAACTCCTTACCTACATACACGAAGAAGAGGGCAAGTTTAACATTCTTGTCGATAGTGATCTGCTGCAACGGTTGCTTCTGCAATCTGTATGCCTCCCGCATGAGCCGCTTGATCCGGTTGCGATCGGTGGACTTCCCGAAATTACGGCTGCTGGCGCTGAAGCCGGCCTGGAGGGAGGTTTCGATGTATGGGATGAAGGCATAGGACACCCGCAGGGGAAAGACGGAGAAATGCTTCCCTTTTTTGAAGAGCTGCTCGATAGCCTTGCGACGCTTGAGACGCTCTGATTTGCCGAGTGTGTTCTTACTGACCATTATGCTAAAATAAAATAGCTCCGTCAAATGCGGAGCTATTAGTATGGTATGTGTACTGATCAGTATGGGCGTACCATTACTGCTCAGGTATCATTTATTTCAATTTCCTTTCATCAGAAACAGTCAGTTTCTTGCGGCCTTTAGCTCTGCGGCTTGCCAGTACCTTACGGCCATTAGCAGTTTGCATACGCTTGCGGAAACCATGCACGGTTTTACGACGACGGCGGTGAGGTTGGAATGTACGTTTCATAATTGTTTTCTTTTACACTTTTTGCGCTTCGATTTTGCAAAGCTTTGTTGAATGCGGCCTGGGAGAACAGACCTGGTTTCTTTTTCAGCCCAACAGGTCACCACACCCGTCGGATTGTGAAAGGACGGCAAAGGTAGGGTAAATCATATCTTTTTCCAACCCATGGATCGTAAATTTCCGGGAAGAATATTCATTATCAGTAAGTGGCAGAAAATGAGCCACTTGTAATGGCAATATTGGGGCCGGGAGGGCTTCCCTTGTCCTCTGCGGTAAACTGGAATGTTCCCTTGATGGTGCGGGTGGCGGTATTGTGCTCCGTTATCACAAGCGTTCCTCCCGTTCCTGCCTCATAGATCTTTCCTCCCACCTGGTAAACCGCAACATAGAAACTGGTATTGTCCAGCACATAAGTATTGGGGGTGATATCTTTGGGAATGGTCAGCGACAACTGTTTGTTTCCATTCAGTTCACTGCCTACCACCAGGAGGTCATCGCCGGAAATGGTGGCGGCTACTCCGGGGGCTGTCCAGTCTGTGCCATCCGCTTTCAGCGATAATGCATTACCTGTGCCTGTGGGCGGCGGGCCATCGGTGAAAGGAAGATTATCAAAGAAGCCCTCGGTAATGGAAAGGGTCTTATCGTCACTGCTCCTGTAGGCCTTGAAGGTGAAGCTACCGGATATCCGTTTGGTGGCGGCATCGATCTTTGTGATATTGACCACGCCACCGGCAACACTTGAATTGGCGCCCTGGTTGGTGGTATACGGAAGCGGCGTAGCTTCGTTATTATCCAATACAAAGGCGATATGCGCACTCGCCTGATCTAACTGATAGGTGCCAGCGCTACCGGTCTGTACCTGTATCATCAGGTCGATATTATCCTGGCTGGATCCCATGATGGTCACATAGCCATTCATGATGGAGGCAACAGCCGTTTTATTGGCAGTCCACTGCTTGCCATCGATCTTCATGCGCAGTATACCAACGCCTCCATCTTCAGTAGAGTCGATACTTTTCTCTTTGAGGCAGGACGCCAGGCCGAACATCATCAGCACCGGCAAAGACAGACGAAATAATCTCATCATATGATTAAGTTGATCAATGATTGAATCTGCGGGTGTAAGGGAACGGGTTTTGCAGGATACTGGATCAGGCAGAAATTGTGCCGGGCTTGCGGGAATACCTGGTGAATAACGAAATTATCCACTTTTTATTGAACATCATAATGCCACATGCTGCGATTGCAGCTCTTCTCCAAAGAATATACTGGCCTGGTTGTTGAAATCTTTGGGGTCGTCTGTGGTAAAAAACCGGCGGCTTCCGCCCTTGCTGCATCGCTTTTCCATTTCCGGGTGCCGTTGCAGGTAGCTGTCCAGACTTTTCGCCACGATGGGCCCCTGGCTGAGCACGCGGATATGTTCCGGCAGGAACTGTTTGATCTTATTCATCAACAACGGATAATGTGTGCAGGCAAGCAACAACAGGTCGATACCTTTTTCCTTTTCCAGGATCCTGCCGAGGTGTTGCTGAATGAAATAATCCGCACCGGGCTTCTGGTGCTCATTGTTCTCTACCAGTGGCACCCACATGGGACAGGCTTCCTGGTGCACTTCCACATCAGGAAAGAACTTGTCTATTTCGATCCGGTAAGATTCAGAGTTGACGGTTCCCCGGGTTGCGAGGATACCTATCTTTTTGTTGTTGGTATACGCCCCGATGATCTCCGATGTGGGTCGGATAACGCCGAGTACACGATTGGCGGGTGCAATTACCGGGAGATCGTTCTGTTGGATGGTCCTGAGGGCTTTTGCCGAGGCTGTATTGCAGGCCAGTATCACCAGTGGGCATCCCTGGTCGAAGAACCATTTCACGCATTGGAGCGTATAATGATACACGGTATCGAAACTGCGATTACCGTAGGGCGCGCGTGCATTGTCGCCGAGATAGATATAATCGTATTGAGGCAATGTATGCAGGATCTCTTTCATGATGGTGAGCCCGCCATATCCTGAATCGAAAATTCCAATGGGTGCATGCATACCCAAAAGTACAACAAAAAGCCCCGCCGGATGGCAGGGCTCTTCAATATGATCTCGTATTACATTAAGGTCTTTTAGCAGGAGCAGCAGCAGGTGCATTTCCGGCGCCAGGAGCAGAAGGCAATTTGATGTTCAGCTTTTTGGCTACCAGGGGAAGCATGTCTTCTCCGGTAGGAGCAACCAACAGCGCTTCTTTCTCGAATACCCAGTTGTAACCATTTTCTTTGGCAACAGCCTGGATAGCTTCGTATGCTTTTTTGTTGATGGGCCCGATCAGCTCATCACGTTTTTGCTGGAGCAGGTTCTGGATGCGCTCTTCTTCACCACCGAGCTCAGTGCTCAGTTTGTTCAGCTCTGTTTTCTTTACAGACTTAACTGCTTCAGACATGGTAGCTGAATCTTTCGCGAACTTTTCATATGCTGAGTAGAAAGCGGTTTGTTTTTCTTGTGCGCTTGCAAAAAGTGCATTGCGGTAATCGGTCAGAGAAGAATCAGCTTTACGGGTTTCAGGCATGATTCCGATCACTTCCTGAGAGCTGATATAACCGATCTTGTTTTGTGCCTGAGCGTGTGCAGCAACCATCATAAGCCCTGAAGCGAACAACACTACTGTAAAAAACTTTTTCATGTGTTTCATTTTTGTTGTTTAGGACACCCTTCGCCCAAATGGGGTGGGCATTATTTAAGTTTAAGTTGAAAATTCAAAACAATAAGTTGTTCCCTTGATGGCCCTTTCACGATTATTTAACACCCAGTTCTTTCAGGATATCCTCGCTACGGTCCAGCTTAGGATCGGCAAAGATAACTGTTATTCCTTCACTTTTATCGAAAATAAGATCGTATCCGCGGTTCACGGCTATTTTTTGAATAGCGTTGAAAACCTTGTCCTGTATGGGTTTCACCAGTTCCTGCCTCTTCTTGAACAGATCGCCTTCAAAACCAAAGCGTTTTCTCTGAAGGTCTCTCAGTTCTTTCTCCCTGATAAATAATTCGTCCTCTCTTTTTTTCTTCAATTCATCACTGAGCATTACCTGTTCAGCATCGAAATCCTTATACATCTTATCGAGAACAGCCTGTTTGTCGTCGATCTCTTTTTGCCATGCCATGCTGAACTGATCCAGCTTTTTCTGTGCTTCTTTGTATTCGGGCATTTTGTCCAGAATATATCTGGTATCAACCACTGCGTATCGCTGAGCATTGGCCAGTTGGGCCACCAACATCACTCCCAGGAGGATAAAGAGTATTTTTTTCATAGCACTTCTTTTTAAGTTTATGAGAAAGGATATAAATATCCAGATAATCTCTGAAATTCCGGGTTTTGCTGGCCGATAAATAAATGGTTATTCCGGTTCAAATCCGAGCATGAAGGTAAAGCGGGCTGCATCGCGCAGTTTACCCTCGGGTTTGAGACGATCGAAACCAACACCGTAGTCAAATCCAAGCAAGCCGAACATTGGCAGGAAGAATCGCATACCCACACCGGCACTTCTTCTCAAACGGAAAGGATTATAGTCCTTGTAATCGTACCAACCGTTGGCAGCTTCAAACCATAGCATACCATAGATGGTGCTGCTTGGGTTTGTAGTGAACGGATAGCGAAGTTCCAGGGTATATTTATTGAACATCGTGAAGAACTGACTAGCCGATTGTTGATCGGGATTCACCTTCGGATCAGAATTCTCATATACCGGGTACCCACGGTGAGCAATGATATCATATCCTAAGATATAGTTACCATTGGCCAGACCAGCGTCACCAACCTGGAAGCGCTCGAACGGAGAGTACTGCAGCTTGCTATTGTATCTTCCCATGAAGCCATACTTGGCAGCGGCGCGCAATACAAACTGCCTGCTTCTGTCTGCTCCCATGGCCTTACCGATGGGAATGAACCATTCGGCATTGAAACGCCATTTATGGAACTCAGGCAATTTATAGTTATCCTCGTTGGTGATATTCTTATTGAATAATGAATACGGTGGAGTGAGCTGAACGCTGGCCAGGAAGTTGGAACCACTCACAGGGAACATCGGGTTAGGACCTGCCGAGTTACGGGCCAACGCCAGCTTGAAGCTCAGGTTGTTGGATGTACCATCCGAGAAGGAAGAAATGAAATACGGATAGTTGATCAACTTATACTGAGTATAGCTGATTGAATAGATCAATGTAAAGAAGTCATCAGGCCACTTCAATTGTTTACCCAATGAAATGGTACCACTGAAACTTTTCAGTTTGTTGGTATCACTGTATACATAGCGGTTGCCATCGTATCCACCGGTACGGAACAATGTTTTTGAAAGGCTCACCGTCAGTGAGTTCCTTTTCTTACCACCCAGCCATGGCTCGGTGAAGGAAGCGTTGTAGCTCTGGAATGCGCGACCATTCGACTGGATACGCAGACTCAGTTTCTGGCCATCACCGGTAGGTAATGGGTCCCATGCCTTCTTATTGAAAATATTGCGGATAGAAAAGTTGTTGAAGGATACACCCACAGTACCGGTCAAACCGATACCACCGCCCCAACCGGCGCTGAGCTCCAACTGGTCGGAAGATTTTTCTTCCAATGTATAATGTATATCCACAGTACCATCATCCTGGTTGGGGATGGGGTTGATACCGATCTTCTCCTGGTTGAAATAACCAAGTTGCGCGATCTCACGCTGAGAACGTATCAGATCACTGCGGCTGAATTTATCGCCAGGCAGTGTACGCAACTCTCGGCGGATAACGTGCTCCTTCGTTTTATCGTTACCGGCAATGGTAACATTCTTGATGGTGGCCTGCGGCCCTTCACGCATGCGGATCTCGAAATCGATGGTATCATTATATACCGCCGTTTCAACGGGATCCACCTGGAAGAAGAGGTAACCATCGTCCATATAAAGAGAACCGATGTCCCCACCTTCCTGTGATAATTGTTTACCCAGTTTCCTGTTCAGGGTTTCCAGGTTATAGGTATCACCTTTCTTGATACCCAACAGGAGATTGAGGATAGAGTCGGAATATTTTGTATTTCCTTTCCAGGAGATATTACCGAAATAATATTTGCTGCCTTCATCCACTTTCAGGTCAACTTTCAGGTTGCCTTTGTTGTTGAAGTATTGGGTATCAGCCACGATGGCGGCATCGCGGAAACCGAGAGAGTTATAGTATTCCAGCACACGGTCTTTGTCTTCGAGATATTTCTTCTCGTTGAATTTTGCGGAGCTGAATAATTTGAAGCGGAAATAAGGATCGAGGAATTCTTTTGTTTTGGTGAGCGAGAGGAAGCCTGCATTGTTCAGGTACTCATTGAAGCTGGGTGTTTTATTCTCACCGTAAGGGCTATTCTCTTTTGTTGGGAAGAGCGTGATCTTGGTCATCTCTTTGGTGCCCTTCATTTGTTTCTTCAGTTTCATCTCTCCTACTTCTTCGTTGCCGTAGAAGTTCACACCATCGATACGTACTTTATTCCCTTTGGTAACCGTGAGGGTAAGGATCACGGAATTGGGAAGGGCGGGGTCAGGTGTGCTTTGAATATCCACGGAGGCACCCCTGTTCCCTTTCTCGACATAATATTTCTGAATGGCGTCCACAGCATTTCGCTTAACGTTCTCAGTTACCACCTTACCAACTACCAGGTCGGTTTTAGGTTTGAGGTCGTCTTCATCGGATTTGCGCACTCCTTTGATGTAAAACTTGGAGAGGGTGGGCATTTCAGTAACGTGGATCTCTATGAATAGGTTATTGCCTTCCAGCTTGGTGAAATAGATCTGGACATTGGAGAAGAGGCGTTGTTTCCAGAGGTTGTTGATAGCCTTGGAGAAATTATCGCCACCGGGAAGGATCACTTTATCTCCAACATTGAACCCGGCGATAGAGATGAGCAACTGTTCGTCGTATCTTTTGGTACCGGTAACGGTCACTCCTCCGATAATATATTCTTTCTGGCTCCTTGATGTGAGTATTGCTTCCAGTTCAGGGTCAACAGTAGTATGGGGGATGGTATCCCTTTCTTGCCCATAAGCCGAACCTGCCATTAACAGAACAAAAGCCAATAAAAATACAGGGGAAGTAAACGTACGCTGCATTCCGGGTTGTTTAAGCTGGAGCAAATTAAAGGGATTTATTAATTGTGTTTTAAAACTGTTTGTTAAAACGCGCTGCAAATGATTGTTTTTTCCGGAAGGAAGCGGAATCATGAGAAGGCTTTATTGATTGACGACAGTTTCCTGCTGAACCTGGTCCCCGGTTTTACCAAATCTTCTTTCTCTTTTCTGGAAGTCGATAATGGCCTCATACAGATTTTCCTTACGGAAGTCGGGCCAGCGTACATTGGTAAAATAAAGTTCTGCATAAGCCAGTTGATAAAGCAGGAAATTGCTGATGCGATATTCGCCACTGGTCCTGATCATCAGCTCCGGATCAGGGAAATTACCGGTGGTGAGGTATTTGGCAAGCGTGTCTTGTGTGATGGCGGCAGGATCTATTTTGCCGGCTTTTACATCTTCTGCGATATGTTGCACCGCCTGAACCAGCTCCCATCTGCTACTATAGCTCAGGGCCATGATAAGATTAAGACCGGTATTGCGGCTGGTGATATCGAGTGATTCACGAAGCGCCTGCTTTGCGTACTCAGGCAGCATATTCATATCACCGATCACATGCAGTTTGATATTGTTCCTGTTCAGGGTTTCGGTTTCCTTGCGGATCGTTTCCACCAAAAGTTCCATCAGGCCCGTCACTTCAAGCTGTGGCCTGTCCCAGTTCTCGGTAGAGAATGCATACAGGGTGAGATAGCCCACGCCCAGCTCAGCGCAGCCCTCCACAATATTACGTACGCTCTCTACCCCATGAAAGTGACCATAGAGTCGGTCCTGACCCTTTTCTTTAGCCCAACGGCCATTACCGTCCATGATAATGGCGATGTGACTGGGCAGTCGCTGCAGGTCAATATGGTCCTTTCGGCTCCTCATACCTTATTTTTTGAAGGGACCAAAGGTACAAAAATTTAAATCCGATGCTATTTTCATGGAAATTTTATCTACTTATTATGAACATTGGTCCATAACCCTTAAAAATTTCACGACGAGCCGGTGATTTTTTTAATATGGGAAGGATCAGTTTGCTGATGGGCACCTGTAAGAGGAAAGGTTGAAGGAGAAAGTGATCTCAGCAAAAATGTATTGGTCTTTTTGTTTGGAGAAGCCGCGTTGTCTGCCTTCCACACCGATGATATCCCCTGTTTCATAGGACCTGTCCTGCAGCAGTCGCGCCACTGATGGCGAGCCATCCGGAAGGTCAGGGAACTTATCCGCCCCCACATAGGTTTTGCTCACATCATCCAGGTAATCGGTGCCGGTAAAGCGGTGCACCACTTCAAATCCGATATTCATCCTTTCATTCAGTGCATACTTCACCCCCACTCCAAAGGGAACGCAGAGCGCCATATTGCTGTAGGCCTTCCTTTCGGGATAAGCGCTGGAGCCCTGGCCTTCCGTTCCGAGCGGGCGAAGGAAATATTTTTTACCGCCCAGGTAGGCGAATGGATCATAATTGAAAACGCCCACACCGAGGGTTACATAAGGAGTGAAGCGATGATAGGGATCGGCTGGGACGAATTTGAAGAAATTGAAATCCCCCTGCACGGCCAGCTCAAATATATTGGTATTGAAGCTCAGGTTGCGCCTTTGCTGGTATACATTGGAGGTATTGTATTTATCGGAGTACCCCAACTGGGCAAAATGCCCGGCCACACGCAAGGCAATATAGTTACCGAATTGTTTACGGAAGAATACACCAGCCGTCAGCTTGGGCCTGTTGAGGCGTGCCCTGGTGTTCAGATCCCCGAAATAATGTGCGCCCCCAACAGAAAGTCCGAACTCACCTACGTGAACATAGCTTTCGTATTGGGCCATAACCTGTGATGCCTGGAGGAGGGAGCCTGCCAACAGCAGGGAAAACACCAGTTTCTTCATATACTGCAATATAATGATTATGTATGTTGCCTCTAACGGCAGAACCTGGTTTTTCTGTCTATTGGAAAAGTTAAAATGCCGCTTCAGCAGCGGGTTTCACGGGATCGATCAATTTCTGGTATCAAGCCCCCATGATAATTTATTACGAAGCGTTTGAAGAAAATTATTCTCATTCAGCCTTACCAGGCTGATGTTAAACGATTCACGACGAACTGCAAGTTGCACTTTCTTTTCCACAATTTCCTTCCTGGAGTCCAGGGCGCAAATAAAATGATCGGCACGGGACTCCACTTCAAAGGAGATCACATTGTCATCGGGCACCACTATCGGGCGAACGTTCAGGTTATGCGGGGCCACCGGGGTGATCACAAAACTGGAGGACTCCGGGAATACTACCGGGCCATTACAGCTCAATGAGTAGCCGGTTGATCCCGTTGGCGTAGCTACTATCAGGCCATCAGCCCAATACGTATTTAAAAAATCTCCGTTGAGATAGGTATGTATCTTGATCATCGGAGAGGTATCGGTCTTATGGATAGCAAATTCGTTCAGGCCGTAAGGGGTATTGCCGAAAAGCGGCTTGTCCGCATCCAAATGGATCAGTGACCGCTTGTCTATCACAATATTCCTCTTCACCAAAGATTGTACCGCAGTATACAATTCATCGCGGCCGATACTGGCCAGAAAGCCCAGGCGACCGAAGTTGATACCCAGAACAGGGATATTTTTGTCGCGCACCAATGTTACTGTATCCAGCAGGGTGCCATCACCACCCAGGCTGATCACGAAATCGATGGAATCGCCCAGGTCAGCAGACTCACTGAAAATGGAGGTCTTCTCCGGAAAGCGGAAAGAAGACTTGATAGCTTCGAAGAACGGATGATAGATCACCAGCTCAATATTTTCTTTCTCCAGTTCATCGAACAACTGCTGTACATCAGCCTTCTGCTCGTTATCGATGATCCGGCTATAGATAGCTACTTTCATAATGAGTGCTGTTACTTAAAACTCGTTCTTGATGTGTAAAAATAGCCCCTTTTGTCCTAATTGGTTGAAGCTATAGTCGAACCGGAAAATAAAATCGTAAAAAGTGACCACATCCACGCCAAGCCCGCCTGTGTACAGCATTTTATTCACCAGGGAATTATTCAGCATATTCTTGTTGTAGGCATAACCCATATCCCCAAACGTTCTGGCATAAATACGGAATGGGATCCTGTCGTGCGTTTTGGACTTGATGAAAGTGGGAATATTGAACCGGAAAAGTTCGCGGCGGAAGGTTTGCCTGGTGAGTACGGCGGCCACTCCATCTATCACATATCGTTCCAGTCCGCGCAGGTAGAGGTCGCCGTAACCAAAGAGCCGTTGGTTGATATATGGCTGATCAAAGGGCAGGCGGATCACGCCATTGGCCTGCCATCCGAAATAGAATTTCTTGCCCATCTTCCATCCCTTGAAGAATTTACCGGTGAACTGCCACATATTATTATCGGCGTGAAACCCACGCTTGAGCAGGCTCATTTCTGTTTGGATACCGGTAAGCGGAAAGTGGATATAGTCCACGTTCACATAATTCAAAGTATAGGAAAGCTCAGGGAATTCGATGGTTGTTCGGTTGGGGCCGAAATATTTCGGATTGAGGGTCAGCACCTGGCTGTCTACCATTTGTTTGGTATAAGAAAGGCGGAAAGCATGGAAAGTGCGCAGTCCGGGCCGGTAGGTATAATCCACATAGCCTGAATATTTCTGTGTGCCTTCTTTCAGCGAATCGATGAACTGCTGCTGGTTATCGAGGGTTGAATAGTTGATCTCTTTGTTGGAAGCATAAGTGAATCCGACGCGGTAGCCATGCTTCAGGGTCTTGTCTGCATAAGGCTGATCATACTGGAATTGTAACTGTTTCGTATAACCGGTAATGAGCCAGAGGCGGAGCTTATCGTTACGGCCTGTGAAATTGTACCAGGTGAATTTGAATCCGTAATTGATGCGGTCTGTGCTATAGCCCTGTTTGCCCCATTCCACCAGGTTACGGTCAACGGGCTTAACGTATGGAAGGGGGAAGATATACCATCGTTCTTTCAATTCTATATTCACATCCACTACGTAGCCGCGGAATGCTTTGAGACTGACGATCACTTCATTGAAAAGCCCTGTATTGAACAATTGTCTTCTTGCGATCTCGAATCCTGACACGAGATCAGGAAGATAGGTAGAGTCTCCTGTTTTGAAAGGGAGCTCCCGTTCCACGATATATGATTTTGTGCGGCGGTTGCCTTCGATATAGATCTTACCAATAATGAAAGGTGTGGGTTGAGCCTTATCGATATAACGGTCGGAGTTGTAAGGCTGCGCGGTATCGCTGCCAGGTGTTTGCGCCAGGGAAACAACACAGCATAGCAACAATAAGAAGGTAATTTGATATTTGTTTCCCATCCGCATGCAATCGCTTGCTCAGCTAGATATTGAGGTAATTCATGAGGTGATCATAATTACTTCTGAGCTCATTTTCGTACATCTCTTCCCCGAAGTAATATTTCACCTGGTATTCATACCGCTGGAAGGTAGCAATGATGTCTGATATTTCAAACTTACTCACCTTGATGGTAACATAGAATACACCGTTATTATTATCCCAGTGTGTATTCAGTTGGGTGATCTGGGCGTCGTTGGTCTCAATCAGTTTGCTGATTTCCGAGAAGGAGAAATTACGCTGGTCCATTTCCAGCACGATGATACCTCCGGGCTCATTGGCGCCGGTGGTTTTGCCCAGTTGTTTGAGGAGATCGCTGGTAGTGATCACGCCTACAAATTCCCCGTCCTTTTCAATAACGGGCACCAGGGAGAGGCTATGTTCATTGGCCATCTGAACGGATTCCAGGAAATGAGCACCTGCCTTTGCGGCGATACGGGAGAAGCGCTGTTCGATGCTTTGGAGGGTAGCATTCTCGTCTGCATTCATCAGGTCATCTTCAGAGGCGAGGCCGAGGTATTTATCTTCGGCTACTACCGGCAACTGCATTACATGGAACTCCTGCATCAGTTCCATGGCCTGGAACACTGAATCTCCGGGATTGAGCGTTGGAATGGCGGATGATATGAGTTCTTTGTTTAACACGGGTAATGTTGCTGTTTGTTTAAAAGCACCAGTGAATCAGGCAAAGGTTTCAATAAAATGATAGCAAAGCAATGGCAGAGGACGTCAGTGCAAAAAAGCAAAAATAAGACCACACCGGATCGGTTACCTGCTGTCTTTACAGGCAGGTGGACTGTTCCTTTAATCACTAAGACGCAAGAATTCAGGCTACCGCTGCGGGCTCATTCAATTTTGTAAGAAATTTGTGCAGTATGCGGTTGAATTCTTCGGGCACCTCCATCATGGGTGCATGACCACATTTGTCAATAAAATGCAGTTCACTGTTGGGAATCAATCGTTGGAACTCTCTGGCCACAAAGGGAGGAGTTACCGTATCGTTGTTACCCCATATCAATAACGTGGGTTGTTTGATCTGATTGAGCTCTTCGCCAAGATTATTTCTGATGGCGCTTTTGGCAAGGGCGATGATCTTGATCACTTTCAGACGGTTATTGGTGGTATCAAACACCTCATCCACGATCTCCTTGGTAGCTACCCTGGGATCATAGAAGGTCTGTTCAGTTTTTTTCTTAATATATTCGTAATCGCCTCTTTTGGGATAAGTATCGCCCATTCCGTTCTCAAAAAGTCCGGAACTACCGGTCAATATCAGGGATTTGATCCTTTCGGGGTGTTTCAATACATGCAGGATGCCTACATGGCCACCGAGGGAGTTGCCCAGCAGGTGAATATCTTTGTAATCCCTGTATTCAATGAATTTGTGTACATATTTCTGCAGACCACTTACGGAAGTATGAAGCAGGTCTAAGTCAAGCAAGGGGAGCATGGGCACCACCACTTTATAATGGTGGCGGAAATATTCGATCAAATCCCGGAAGTTGCTCAATGCGCCGAATAAACCGTGTAAAAGAATTAGCGGTTCTCCCTCACCTTCTTCAAGAAATTTGAATTTGTCCACCTGTTTGATCTCGTAATTCATCAGATAAATCGGTTCAATTCAGTCAAATATTCGCTAAAATAAACGATTTACCTCAAATATGGCATCGTTCCATTTTCAGCCGTTAAATTTTACTGTAAACTACAATTTTTTTGCGTCTTTTTGGCTACCGGTATGGTGATTAACCAGACTGTTTGTTAGATGCGTGTTCCGCGATCCTTTCAAAAAAAGCTTCCAGTTCAGTAAACATATCTTTAAATGCAGGGATCAGTTTTCCGATCCCATCCACCACCCAGGGGCCCAGCGGTTGTATATACGCGTAGGTAACTGACTGTTGGATACTTTCTGCACCTATTATTTTCAATTGCGCTGCGTAGAACAACAGTACGCTGTAAGCCAGTGTATATATTATAATATACAACAGAATACCGCCCAATTTGTTGGCCCATCCCAGCAAAGCCACTTCCAATGTGGATTCCAGAAGATTTGCGCCCAGTCTTATCAGCAGTACTGCTCCCAGGAACACTACTGCAAACGAAACAAAGGGCAGCCATTTCGCAGAAATGCTGGTGGAATCTTTCAACCATTCCGCCACCAGTGCGGATAGTTTCATGGCTGCTATTATTCCCACTATCAGTCCGATAACGGAGAATACAGCAATCACCAATCCACGCTGCCATCCTTTGATGACAGCCATGATCAGCATAATGAGAAAGACGATATCAATGATCATGGAATATCATTAACGGGCACTGGCCCGTTTTCTTATTTGCTCAGCAACTCTTTTACCAGGGCACTGATGGTTTTTCCATCTGCTTTGCCGGCAAATTGTTTGGAAGCTACGCCCATCACCTTGCCCAAATCGGCCGGTGAACTGGCACCCACAGATGCGATGATCTCGCTGATGGCCGCCTTCAGTTCTTCAGGGCTCATCTGTTTGGGCAGGAATTTTTCTATGACGGAAATTTCTTCCTGTTCTTTTTTGGCCAGGTCTTCTCTGTTCTGCTGCTGAAAGATCTCCAGCGAATCCTTTCTCTGCTTGACCAGTTTTTGTAAAAGCTTGATCTCCGCGTCTGCAGTGAGATCGCCGCCACTTGCACCTTCGGCCGTTTTGGCCAGCAGGATCGCAGATTTGATGGCACGAAGGCTGCGGAGCCCTGCCTCATCTTTGGCCAGCATAGCTGCTTTCAGTTCTGTATTCACCGTTTGCTCGAGGCTCATAAAAATAGATTGATGTTAGGCTTTGTTCTGTTCAAGTTGGATTTCCTGGAACCTTTTGTAAAATTCCTGGGCAAACGTCCTCATTTTTTCAACAAGTTCCGCCTGATGGGTGGCGCGCTCAAAACTTTCGGCCATGGTCATCATGGTCTGAAAATAGAAATCGGCCATCTCATCCACCATCATTTCCTTGGTCCAGAGGTCCATACGAAGAGCCGTTTTATCGTTACCATCCCAGAAAGCCAGCATCAGGGCCTTGGCGGCACGGGCACTGTCGGCAGTACTTTCGGTAGCATTCCAGGAGATACTTTCAGGCACACGCTTATCGTCCAGCGTTACGTCTATCGTGATAGTTGACTTCGTCATGTTTTTATTGACAATCAGATTTTTGTAAAAATGAACCCCAAAAGTACGGGGAATAATTCTTACAGGGAGGGGTGTATATTACCAAACTGGTAAATTATCCACTTTTTAACCCTGTATGATACCAAATCCAACCAAACTTCGTTACCAATTAATGGCTTCTGACCTAACAGTATTTAATCCGGCTGTTGAGGCATCAGAGCCTGGCTGCACAAATTACGAAGGGCCAAAATAGGGTATTATCGCGTTGTACCGCGATTTTCCCGGGAGTAATTTTGAAGCGGCCCACCATAATCCGATACGTTTATGAAAATCAGTACCTATGAAGCACATTTATTACACACTGATCAGTGCGTTCGTTTGTCTTTTTGCGTTAGTATCTCCCCTTGATTCCCGGTCTCAATGCAGTACCTGTGCCGGTGGAAGTCCCAGTCAGACTGTTGAATACACCTATATCCTCGATACCACAACGGCTAGTACCAACACGATCTCCTTTCCGAAGTTCCCACCCGGAACCGGTACCCTAACCTGTGTTACTTTGTATGATACCATTTCCCTGGTGGCTACTTCAGGCGCCAGAAACCGCGACCCCTATGGGAAGAATGCAAAATTTCTGCTTTCGCTTTCCCCCAGTATTTCCGGGAATGGCATCAATATAGATGACAATGCCACCCGCACCTACGGGCCAACCTGGCTGGAAGCATTCGGCTCTCCCGGAGATTCCACCACCTATGGGCCGGATACCGTTTTCAATAATACGGCCCATCAGCAGACAGTGACCGGAACAGGTGGTTTTCTAGGCACCGGCACCCTTGATTTCAGCTTCGAGATCAGCGGAGGCCTGCTCCCCAATATGGGAGGTCTCAATTACAATCTCAGCGTTACAGGCAAACTGTGGGGCAAGTTCAGACTGGTCTATTCCTACTGCCCCGCCACTTCCTTACCTGAGATCTTCCGCCAATTCACGGCAGTAAAGCAATCCAACAATACTATCCAGCTCAACTGGAGCGTTAGTAATGACCAAATATCCAATTCTTATGAAATCGAGATCAGCCACGACGGGCGCAACTTCTCACCTGTCGGCAAAATTGCCAGCCAATATGCTGCTCAGGGTGCTGCAGCAAAATACAATTATCAGTACCTGCCTGATAAAACTGCTGCAGGCAAACTCTTCTTCCGGGTCAAGCAGCTCACTGATGACGGCAAAGGGCAGTACAGTGCCATCCGCCAGGTAGGGATCGGCACCAGCGCCCCCATCAGTTTTATCAGCTTCCCCAACCCGGTAACCGATCATATCACCCTCCAGGCAGACCAACTGCTCAAGGGCAATTATCAACTGGAGCTGGTTTCCGCAGCAGGTCAACAGGTAACCAAACGGACTTTCAGCGTTTCCAATTCCAGTATCATCCAATGGCCGCTGCCCTTCCGGCCGGCCCCGGGCGTCTACTACCTGAGGGCCAGGGAACTGGCATCCGGACAAACCACCAGCTATAAAGTACTGGTGAGCCGATGAATGAAAAAGTTTGTTACATTTGTCCAATGCAAAAAGAAGTTGAAGAAATGGAGTACAATACTACCAGGAACCACCTGATTATGCGCGAATATGGTCGCCATATTCAGAAAATGGTCGAGTTCCTGTTGGGTATTGAAGACAAGGAGACCCGCCAGCGCAACGCGTATGCCGTGATCGAGCTGATGGGATTCCTCAATCCACATTTAAAGAACGTAGAAGATTTCCGTCATAAATTATGGGATCACCTTTTCCTGATCTCTGATTTCAAACTCGACGTGGAATCTCCTTACCCCATACCTACCAGGGAAACGCTGAAGGCAAGGCCCAAGCCACTTCCTTACCCCAAACGTTATCCGAAATTCTCCCACCTCGGCAAAAACCTCGAGATCGTGATCAACAAGGCGCTGAAAGAAGAGAACCCGGAAAAACGCCAGGGATTTGCCAATGCCGTGGCCTATTACATGAAACTGGCCTATAACAACTGGCATAAGGAAACGGTACATGACGATGCCATTCAGAGCGAACTGACCAATATCACCAATGGTCAACTCACGTTCACCAATACACCGTATGTTCGTCAGCAACGCCATACTGAAGGCAGGGACCGCGATCGTGGAGGTTATGGCGACTACCGCAACAAACGCAATAGCGGCGGCGGTGGCGGTGGAAAGAACTATGGCCAGCGCGATAACAGGGGCGGTGGCAATAATCGCAACGACCGTAACGACAGAAATGATCGCAGCGGTGGCGGCGGTAAATTCAAGAAAAGATACAAGTAAGCTCTTCTGAAATAATATTGAGAAAGTTGATCATTCGGAATGATCAACTTTTTTGTTTAACCAGCTCATCTAATCAATACAACCCAAAGCAATGCCTTCCTTTGAAGTAACCGGTGGCAATAAACTCAATGGTTCCATCGTACCACAAGGCGCCAAAAATGAGGCCCTCCAGATACTCAGCGCCGTTCTGCTCACCCCCGAAAAAGTGACTATCACCAATATCCCGGACATCCTGGATGTGAATATGCTGATAGAACTGCTCGCAGATATGAACGTGAAAGTGGATAGGCCACAACGCGATACCTGCATCTTCCAGGCAGACGATATCAACCTGGATTACCTCCACAGCGAAGCATTCCGCAAAAAAAGTGGCCAGCTCCGTGGATCGGTGATGTTTGCAGGGCCCCTCCTGGCGCGCTTCCGCAAAGCTTTCATCCCCAAGCCTGGTGGCGATAAGATCGGGCGCCGCAGGCTGGATACACATATCATCGGCTTCGAAAAGCTCGGCGCCGAATTCACCTATCACGCAGAAGACGGGTTCTTCCATCTCAGCGCTCCCAATCTCAAAGGCACCAACCTGCTACTGGATGAGCCTTCCGTAACCGGAACCGCCAATATCATCCTCGCAGCAGTGATGGCCAAAGGCACTACCACCATTTACAATGCCGCCTGCGAACCTTATGTTCAACAGCTTTGCCGCATGCTAACGCGGATGGGTGCCCGAATTCAGGGTATCGGCAGCAACCTGCTCACCATCGAAGGAGTGGACTATCTCGGCGGCACTGAGCATCGCATGCTGCCGGATATGATCGAGATCGGCTCCTTCATTGGTCTCGCCGCCATGACACAGAGCGATTTCACCATCAAGAACGTGAGCCTGGACAATCTCGGCGTGATCCCTGACAAATTCCGCCAACTCGGTATCCATATGAATTTTGTGGGAGATGATATCCATGTTCCCGCCCAGGATATATATGAGATCCAGACCTTCCTGGATGGATCCGTACTCACTATCTATGATCATCCCTGGCCTGGCTTCACACCAGACCTGCTCAGCATCGTGTTGGTAGTGGCCACCCAGGCAAGAGGCTCAGTTCTGATCCACCAGAAAATGTTCGAGAGCAGGTTGTTCTTCGTGGATAAACTGATAGATATGGGCGCACAGATCATTCTTTGCGACCCCCACCGTGCTGCCGTGATCGGGCTTGCCCGCGAGCAAAAGCTCAGGGGCATCACCATGAGCAGCCCGGATATCCGTGCCGGTGTTTCATTGCTGATAGCAGCGCTGAGCGCAGAAGGCAAAAGCACTATCCAGAATATCGAACAGATAGATCGCGGCTACCAGGATATCGATGGCCGTCTGCGCGCACTGGGCGCAGATATCAAGAGATTATAGGTCCCATCCGTCGCCCGCCCCCACGGGCGACGGCCTGCACCATGATTATTTCCCTGCTTTTCGCTTTCTTTGCAGCTTTATACCTCACTATGGCCTTTGATCCGCACAATAAGATCATCATCATCACTGCCCCCTCAGGCGCAGGAAAAACATCCATCACCCATTACCTGCTGGAACAATTCCCGCAGCTCAGTTTCTCCATCTCCGCCGCCACCCGTAAAGCCCGTGGCAACGAAAAAAACGGAGTGGACTACTACTTCCTCACCGAAGAGGATTTCAACCACAAGATCCAGAACCAGGACTTTGTAGAATGGGAAATGGTGTATGAAGGGAAATATTACGGCACTCTCAAGTCTGAGCTCCTGCGGATCTGGAACAATAACCAGGTGCCCGTGCTGGATATCGATGTAAAAGGCGCCATTCACGTACAGCAACAATACCCCGATACAACCCTCTCCCTCTTCATCGAACCACCATCCGTGGACGAATTGAAGAAAAGACTCCAAAGCCGTGGAACGGAAACCGAGGAAAGCCTGGCCGCCAGGGTGAACAAAGCATCCTATGAGATCTCATTCAAACATCATTTTCACAGGATTGTGATCAACGACCATCTTCCCCGCGCCCGGGAGGAAGCTGCCGGCATCATTCAAGATTTTTTGGAGTTGTAGAAACTATTTCACACATAACAGCGTTAGGATCTGTAGGGTACATATTATTTTATGTAATACCCTCTGGTTTTTATAAATTCGTATACCAAGTATGAGTTTAATTGTAATCATCGCTATCTGCATAGCGTTCCTTTCTATCGCTTACTTTTCCGGGATTGAGGTGGCTTTCACTTCAGCCAACCGGCTGAATGTGGAATTGAAAAGGACACAGGGAGCCAGTGGCATCACCTTCCTGTCAAGCCTTTACGATAATCCGTCCCGGTTCATCGGCACCAATATAGTAGGCTTCAATTTCTTCCTGGTAGTAGGCGTACTGCTGGGTAGTGCAGGCTGGAATATTGTGATCGCTGCCTGGGGAATGGAAGAGTCCGTCAACTCCCTGGCCTTTGTGCGGGTCATTATCGAAATAGTACTTTCCTGGCTCTTTGTGATCGTATTCTGTGAGTGCATCCCCAAGGCCATTTTCCGGGCAAAAGCAGACAGCGCCCTCTCCTTTGCTGCCCGCTCAGGGATGCTTGCGTTCTGGGATGGCATCTTCCATTGGGCCGCCAATCTATTCACCAAACTTTCCATCTTCATCCTCAACGTGATCTTCGATATGAGGATCGATAAGAAGAAAGAGACCTTTTCCCGTGCAGACCTGGAACATTTCGTTCAGCTCAATGCCGATCAGCATAGCCTGGAGCACCAGGACCTGAAAACAGAATTGATCAGGAACGCCGTCAGCCTTCCGAAAGTAAAGATCCGCGACTGCCTCGTTCCCCGCAAAGAGATCGTGGCAGTGGAATTGAATACACCGATGGATGCCGTCCGTAATCATTTCGTGGACACCAAGCTCAGCAAACTGGTAGTATATGAAGGGAATATCGATACCATAGTAGGTTATATCCATCAGCTAGACCTTTTCAAGAGCCCTTCCTCTGTGAAAGAGATCCTCTTGCCCATTCCAGCGATCCCCGAAAGCATGAGCGTTACCGACCTCATCAATAAATTCACCCGCGATAGAAAAAGTATCGCCTGGGTGGTGGATGAATTCGGCGGTACTGCCGGTATCGTTACCATGGAAGACCTGCTGGAAGAGATCTTCGGCGATATCCGCGATGAATATGATACGGAAGAATTTGAGGAGAAAAAGATCTCCGACGATGAATATATCCTCTCAGGACGCCTGGAACTGGACCATCTCCGTGAAAAATACGGATTGCAGTTCCCGGAGAATGACTCCGAAACCTTGTCTGGTTTCATCATTCACCAACATGAGACCATCCCCAAATTGAAGGAACGTATTATAATCGGGCATTATGAGTTTGAGGTATTGAATGTGAGCGATACCCGCATTGAAATGGTTCGCCTCAAGATCCTCAAGATTTAATGCCCTCCCGGCTGTCAATCACCACTGATTAACAGGTTTATTGCATATTCCACCGCTAATACCCTTAAATTTGCCCCGCTTTTCAGTGTTGATGAGCGAATTTTATAGATGGCACTATCATTTTTCAAAAAGAGAACAGCAGACGACCCGGAGATGACCTTTGTGGATCATCTTGAAGCATTACGCTGGCATATCATGAGATCCCTGTTGGCGATCATTATCGGCGCCATCGTGATGTTCATATATATCGACTGGATCTTTGATAATGTCATCACCGCTCCGTTGCAGGCAGACTTTGTGACCTATATCCAACTCTGTAAGCTCAGCGAATGGATCGGCGCAGGACAGGCACTCTGCCTCCCCCCTCCCAAAGATGTGCAGATGCAGACCATCACTTTTGGTTCGCAGTTCATGAGCAGCATCACCATCGCCATTTCTGGCGGCTTCATCATTGCCTTCCCCTATATTTTCTGGGAGCTTTGGAAATTCATCAAACCAGCACTCACGCCCAAAGAGCTCAAAAGCACAAGGGGCGCTATTTTCTGGGTAAGCCTTTTCTTCTTCCTGGGCGTTGCCTTCGGATACTATCTGCTGGCCCCCTTCACTTTCAGCTTTCTGCTGAACTATACTATCGGTACACATGGTATTCTGGTGGCAAGGCCTACACTGGCTGATTATATGGAGAACCTGATCGATATCATCATCGGTTCCGCCATCGCCTTCCAGCTTCCTGTTATTTCCTATGTGTTGACAAGGATCGGACTGGTAACTCCCCGGTTCCTCAGAACCTACCGCAAGTATGCCTATGTGGCTATCCTGGTGGTGGCCGCTGTGATCACGCCATCGCCTGACTGGATGAGCCAGATGATCGTATTCCTGCCGCTTTGCGCCCTGTATGAGTTCAGCGTCATGATCTCTGCACGTGTTTATAAAAGACAATTGGAAAAAGATCAGAACTGGGATTAATATACAATAGCTAATTTTCAAACTTGTCATATGTCTTCATTCAATCTCTCATTACCTGTTGCCATTGGTTGCGATCATGCAGGCTTTGAATACAAAACAGCCATCGTAAAATGGCTGAACGGAAAAGGATACCAGGTATCCGATATGGGTGTGTACGAAAATAAATCAGTGGACTATCCCGATTACGCGCATCCGGTTGCAGAAGCGGTAGAAAAAGGTGAAGTGGCTTTCGGTATCCTCATCTGCGGAAGCGCCAACGGAGTGGCCATAACGGCTAACAAACACCAGGGGATCCGTGCGGGGCTTGCCTTTGAGACTGAAGTGGCCAAACTCATCCGTCAACATAATGATGCCAATGTGATCTGCATCCCTGCCCGCTTTGTGGCACTGGATTATGCTATCAATATGGTGGATCTCTTTATCCAAACACCATTTGAAGGTGGAAGGCACCAAACGAGAGTGAATAAGATATCCTGCTCCTAAGTAGCAATAATCGATATTGAAAAAGCCGGGTCAGTGAAGACCCGGCTTTTTTGATTATCTCACCAGTCAGCGATACTCAGGAATAGGCCGCCCGCGCACACGAGCGGCCCAGGTAACACTAACAACGACACTTATTTATTGTATTTTTTGTTTTCCAGCAGCCAGGCGGCAGTCTGATAATAAGCAATAGCCTGATCCGCCAAACTATCGGTAATGTTCACCCGAATAGAATTGCCTGTGACAAAATCCGGCTTGAATTGTTCCACTTGCTTAACCGGCGACTGTATCACCAGTTGGCCATTCCTTACATATCCCAGGCCCTGGTAGGTGCTGATCAATGCACGCTCCCTACCTTCCGGCAGCGAAAAGATATCCTGCCCAAAGAACTTGGAGCGATAGCTGAATTTCAAAAGTCCCAGGATCGTAGGCGCGATATCGATCTGGGCCGTGAGCCTTTCAAATTGTTGCGGCACAATATTGCCAGGGCTGTAGATCAGCATCGGGATATGATAACCCGTCACTGGTAATTCAACACTGCCGGCACTTCCCGCACAATGATCGGCCACGATCACAAAAACGGTATTGCTGAACCAGGGCTTTTGTGATGCCTCACGGATGAATTTGCCGATGGAATAGTCTGTGTATTTCACGGCGCCTTCACGGCTTTGCGTAGCCGAAGGGATATCGATGCGGCCATCAGGATAGGTGTATGGCCTGTGATTGGAAACGGTCATGATCTGGGAAAAGAATGGCATCTTCTGTTGGTAATTCTCATCCAGCTTCCTCAATGCGAGCGTGAACAGATCCTCATCCGCCACACCCCAGATATTGGCATAATGGATCTCTTCCGGTTTCAGCGCACTCCTGTCGATCACCTCATACCCGTTGGCTGAAAAGAAAGCATTCATGTTATCGAAATAGCCATAGCCTCCGTAAATATATTGGGTTTTGTATCCCTTCGATTGAAAAACACTTCCCAGCGAGAACATGCCTCCATTGTCCGGACGCTTTACAACGCTTTGGCCAGGCGTAGGCGGAATGGAAAGAGACAATGCCTCCAATCCACGCACAGTACGGGTTCCACTAGCATACAAATTTTTGAAGAACACACCATGTTGTGCCAGGCTATCGAGGCAGGGCGTGATGTTCTGATCGTTACCGAAGGCTTTCATGAAGCTGGCGCTCAGGCTTTCCACACTGATCATCACCACATTCATTTTCTTTTCAGGATCCACATAACTGATCTGCCTTTCCAGGTTGAAAGGGTCTTCACTGATAAACCGGCTATTCGGAGCAGCGAGCTCCTGCCTCATTATACTGAATGCTTTCTCATTACTGAGCAATCTGTAATACTTGCTGAAACTAAGCTCATTGTTATGGAATGCAGCAGCAAACTCGAAAATACCGTTGCCCGCCAGTTCATTGGCATAGGCATTATCGCTGAATTTCTTCAGGTGATTGTCGAGAGAAAATGTAGTGATGGCCGGCAACAGCAACAAACAAATAGCGATGATACTGCGCCTGCTGAACTTCATACTCATCTTCGTGCTTTTCCTGATCACATTCCTGCTGAAATAAATTACCGATGCCGTCAGCACCAGCACTATGAAAATGATCCAGAAGATCGGATAGGACTCCCTGATATTCCCCACCACTTCATTGGTGTAGATCAGGTAATCCACCGCAATGAAATTATACCTGCCAGAGAACTCATTCCAGAAGAACCATTCGCTCACCGCATTGAACAGCAGGAAAAACACCACGATCCCAAAATCCACAAAAAGTACAGCCCTTCTCCAGGTATGCCTGAACTCCCTTCCCTTGTATTTCAGGAAAAGGAAAATGCAGAGCCGCAAGAATACCAGGCCTATCACGGCTTTTCTCAGTTCCGGGTTGAAATCTTCCGGCACCAGTTGTGTGAAGATCAATACCAGGATCAATGCTATGTACACGAGCGCAACCCATTTCCATGCTTTGGGATTATAGGCTTTTTCATTCGTGAACCAGATATGAAGAACAAAGGGAATGATAATATAAGAGCTCACAGCAAGATCGTACAACAGTCCGATCCCAAACACACCAAGGATATTCTTCAGATTCCAATCGAACACATCATGCACACGGATCAATAAGGCAAGACGGGTGAAAAAAGTGATGGTAAGATAGATCAGCACCAGTAAATAAATCAATCCATAACGGCAGTTCAATCCCTTGCCGATAAAAGAACGTAATCCTTGCATGTTGGGTACCTTGTTTGGGTTAAGTTGAAAAGGTAACGATAAAATAACTCCCTTTATTTGGAGATCGCATAAATAGAATAGAAAATATGGTGAAACCCCTACCCGGATTGATTAAAATGGGAAAAAAGGTGGTGGAGCTATGGAGCTTGGGTGGGGAAAGATGGGACGGTAGCGCAGGGCCGGGCTTTTTCGCTTA
>JAGIAP010000250.1 GCA_017744805.1 Chitinophagaceae bacterium
ATCTTGAGCGTTACAACAACGCATTCGCGCATCAGCTGGAAGAATTTAAAAACGGCAATTTGTTGTTTGAATGCATGCAAAGAAATGTTTGGACAAAAGCAAATGATGATACTGCCGGCCTGAGAAAATATTACAATAACAACTACAACAGGTATTGGTGGCAGCCCGGGAGGAGCTGAAGAAGAAGATCGGGAAATAGGCCATCCGTAAAACGCTATCCGGAGGAACAATCGGAACAATTTTTGATTGTTCCTCCATATTCATCAAAAAGATAGCGCATGAAAAGCTACTCCCTTTTTGTATTACCAAAGCTCTTTCTGTTTCTGACCATGCTAATGGCACAAGCAAATCCTTCCGTTGCCCGGCAGGGGAAATTCATCCATGCCGCCTTCACCGGCACCAAATGGGAGCCCAGTTCTATGATGGGTGGAGGAATGGAAAGCAGGGAGATCATCTTGTATTTCCGCCCTGATGGCACTTACTGCACTACGCTTGGCAACGGATGGCAGACCGAAACAGATGGGCATTATACCATCGCGAATGGCGTGATCACGCTCATCGATCTCAAAAAAGAAAAAGAGACCATCCCTTACGACGGGAGCGGCAGTTTCTGGTACGGGGGCACCAGCGTTTTCCAAAAGAAGCCCGCCAATGCTATCCCTCCGGGTTATTACAGTTTTTCCTACTCCTCCGGCAGCGGCGGTATTGGCTCCGGCACCAATGCACCATATGTAGGCAACAGGGCGCATAAGGGCATTCAATTCTATCCCGATGGCAGCTTCAGCACCCATGCATCCAGCGGCACTTATATTTCCGGCAAGAATGTCAGCGGTTACGGTAACGATAAAAAAGAAAGCGATGGCAATTACACCATTAAAGATGGCGTGCTTACCCTCCATTTCAACAATGGAGAAAAAAGCGTGAACAGTTGTTTCACCTCGGACGCTACATCCTCCATCGTGGTCAATGGCACGGTATATAATGCAGAAGAGAAGAATGAAAATAAAGAACCCGCCAAACCCAGTACCAGCCCTGAGTTGTTGCGAACCGGAACAGCCTTTCTGAAAAAGGCCAACCTGGCCAATGGCGGAAGATCACTGGATGACATCAAAACAGTAAAGCTCATATCCTCCCTGGGCAATGGCACCATGCAGATCACTACCCTGCTGGATCTTCCAAAACAGAAGATACGTTGTGAATACAGGAAGCAAGGGCAGTTGATCGGCATCGAGCAAACAGAAGGGAATACCGGCTGGGAATGGACTAACGGCAAACTCTCCCAATTGCCCGCAGGAAGGGTCAGGGAATTACAGTTTGCCAATTTGTTTGGCGTGTTCGGCCTGCAACAAACTGCGCTGGGAAAAACTTCGGTTTTATCGTCCCCCGCCACAAAGGATCAGCAAACCCAGCTCCTCGTTACTGTAGATGGCAATAATATGGCCTGGGCATTCGACAAGGAAAACAGGTTGACCGGGCATTCAGGAAAAACAGCTAACAGTACAATCACCCATCTATTCTCTGATTTTCAAAAAATCGGACAAGTGGTCTTGCCCTATACTGTCACAGAAATGAGGGATAACAAAACCTTTACATACAGGTTCAGTTCCATTGTATTGGATCCATCGTACACAGTAACAGATTGGGCAAAGCCTTAGCATAATATACCGTAACTTCATGGTATGAAACGTTCCGGTTCTGCAGATCTACCCCTGCATTATGGACATGTGCCGAAGTGGTTAGCAGATAGAATGGCTAAACTGGGGCTTGCTATTACAGAATCCATCCTCACTGAATACGGCAAGGAAGAGATGCTTCGCAGGTTATCCGATCCTTTCTGGTTCCAAAGCCTGGGCGCCGTGATGGGAATGGACTGGCATTCATCCGGCATCACCACTTCCGTACTGGGCGCTCTGAAAAGGGCCATCAATCCTCATTCCAAACAACTGGGCATTTATATCTGCGGCGGCAAAGGCAATCAGTCAAAAGCTACGCCTGCCGAGCTGTTGCGCATTGCCGGCCAAACAGGCCTTGATGGGCAACTGCTCGTGCGTTGCAGCAAGCTGAGCGCAAAAGTGGACAATACAGCCGTTCAGGATGGTTTCCAGCTATACCTGCATCATTTTATTGTAAGCGATAACGGCCACTGGACAGTAGTGCAGCAGGGCATGGACCCTCAAAACAGTACAGCCAGGCGATACCACTGGCATTCCGATCTCATCCGGTCTTTTGTGGAAGAACCTCATACAGGAGTTTGCGGTATCAACCAGGGCGCTATCCTGAACCTCACGGCTGCTGAAGCCGGTATCACCAGGAACAGTATCATGGGACTGGTGGCAGAAGAGCCAAAGGCTATGATACAGGAAGTACAACGCCTGCTGATGCCGGGACATCATGATGTGCGGGCAGAAGATGTCAACCTCAAAAGGCTTGGCTCCATTCTCTGGCTCTCACATGATCAACAACCTTCCAATTTTGAGGAATTACTATTGCTGCAGGGCGTAGGCCCAAGAACATTGCAGTCGCTGACATTGGTAAGCGAAGTGATCCATGGTACTCCATCACGCTTCAAAGATCCGGCCCGCTTTTCCTTTGCCCATGGCGGAAAAGATGGACATCCGTTCCCGGTGCCCGTCACCGTGTATGACGAAACCATCAGCGCTCTTCAATCCGCCGTGGAGAAAGCCAAACTCGGCATCACGGATAAAACAGCCGCCATCAAAAGCCTGCATGATATCGCCGCGCGGGCAGAAAAGGATTTCACTCCCAATGCAAGCTTCAATGAATTGATAGAAAAAGAAAGAGAAGATTCCTGGAAATATGGTGGCAGAACGGTAAATGGAAAATCCAGGCCTCCATCTGCAAAAGGGCAGTCGGGGCAATTAAGTTTGTTTTGATCAATATTCGTGGAAGTTTCGATAGCTAATTGTGTTTTCCCCTGATCAATAATCTATGTTTCGTCCATATTTCATAACAAAGCCCGCACAGAGCGGGCTTTGTTATGAAACAACCTAGTTATTGAAAAATCATTCTCTTCTTACTGCTTGATCACTTTCTCTGTATGCACTTGTTTATTCATTTCTGTCACTACAACCAGATATACGCCCTGCTTCCACGTAGAGGTAGTGATGGTTTGCGCTGAACCTGAACGGAGCAGATAATTTGCAATCCGCTGACCATTTCCATTGTAAACGGAAAGCGTTTTTTGTCCGTTGCCGGAAGGTGTCTGAATGGTCATTACATCCTTTACCGGGTTAGGATATACGAGGTATTGATTGCTACCGCAGTTCAATCTCACCGTCAGGATGGCACTTTGTTTCTGCTTACCATCGATATCATTCATTTGTAAACGATAATAATAAACAACTTCTCCACTGACAGTAGCATCCGTGTAACTGTACCCAATTGTCTGATAGCTATTTCCGGCTGCAGTCACTGTCCTTATATCTTTCCAGGATCGCCCATCACTGCTGCGCTGGATAATAAAATCACGACTACTCTGCTCACTCAATGTGAACCAATTCAATTTGATGGCACTGCAATTATTTTGCAAAGTGGCGGTAAAGCCATTGAGCGTAACAGGCAAGGCAGAAGCTTCCGTTATGGTGATGGCATCGGAAATAGAGCAGCCGTCCGCAAAGCTCACATTCACACTGTAAGTTCCCGGTGCTGTAATTACCAGGTTGTCGAGGGTACTTCCATCATTCCATAAGTATTGCGACAATGGAGAGCTGAAAAATCCATCTGTTCTTAAAGTATATGGAAAATCTGCCAGACGGATGGCCGTGTCCGCACCAAGACCAAGTATTGGAGAGTTACCATCATATGGCTCGATTTGCCAGTTCACATTATTGCCCAGGTCTACACTGTGCTCTTTGGCAATGAATGGCAGGGAGCCTGCTGCTGTAATGCCACGCAGGCGAACATAATCAAAGCTGCTACTGCCTGTTGTTTTGGTTACAATGGCATTGGAAGTGGAAGTACTGGTAACTTCTGTAAGGTTACAGGGAGATCCGCTGCCATACCAGTTGCCTGTAATGGTATTATTACTGCCACTCAGAAAACTGTACTGCTTGCCGGGATAGAAAACCAGATCGCCAAAAGTATTTCCTGTGCCATTGACCAAACCCTTCCCTTTGAATTCGAGATAGTTGATATTGTTGCCATTGGCAATCAGCGCCTGTGAAGTTCCGGAAGGATCGGTGAACACCAGGCTGTCGATGGTGGTAGTTCGGATATTAATAAGACCAGCATCTACAGCGGACACATTCACCACATTATAGGTGCCTGCATTACTTCTAAAGATATTGGCGTTGATGACAGAACCGGCTGCTTGCAGGGTTTGGGCAACTCCCTCGTAATGCCATCCGCCGTTAAAAATGGTATTGGTGATATTCAAGCTATGTGAAGAAGGAAAACTGATATCGGTTAACCATTGCACAGTAACGGTACGGCCCCTCATATCCAGGCCGCCGCTTCTCAACTCAATCTCTGTTGTTCTGCTGCTGTTAATGTAATCATCAGTAAAGGTAACGGTACTGCCAGTGGGTTTCAGAAGGATGATGTCGAAATCTCCGCTATTATTGGTAAACCCATTGAATGTGATGCTGGTACTAGCACCTCCGGTAAAGTTGAGGTAGGCATTGATGGTCATAGTGGGATTCAGCACCAGGTCGCCCCAGACTTCTGCAACCAACGAACCATCCTTGGAGAAAACAGGATTGAAGGCAGCACCGGTCCAGTCCATATTTCGGCAAAAGGCATTGCCCTGGTTGATAGTGACAGTGCTGCTTCCGCTGGTAAAGCTGGCCGCATCAAAATATACATCATTGTTCACGGAAGGTACACAGGCACCACCTGCGCCACCAGAGGTAGCCGACCAGTGCGCAGGATCATTCCAATCGCCGCTGCCGCCTACCCAATACCGGGCTCCACTTGCCGGAGCAGTGAACGTGAAGCCGGCATTGCCGCCAGCATCCGCGCCATTCACAATTACAGGCGTTCCGGAACCAGTGGCGTTTATGTTTTGCACTAAAACATTATTAATGTCTTTGGAAGAGGAAGGGCCAAATTTGATCGTTGCTCCTCCATCCAGTCCCCGCATTTGTCCCAGGGCACTACAGTCAGGAGTGTTGAAGCGGAAAAGACCATTAACGGTTTGTATAGCCCTGAAATTATAAGTTTTGGAAGGAGCCAAAAACAGGTTGGTGATGGAGTTGCTACCAAATAATTCTGCAGAGCCTCTAAGATCAAGCGTAGTAATCGTATTGTTACCACTTAGCGCCCTGAACTGTACGGCAGGCACCGGGTTGGTAAATGTCAGTTCGGTAAAAGTGGAATTGCTGATATCAAAACTGTTCCCGGCTCCGGTACAATGAACCTTGGGAAAGTTGAAGAAATTACATATAAAGCCGCCGTTAGAGGTAATGAAAGATCCTGCGGCGTTGTTCACTGAGGAACATCCACTCCCATATAATTGCCATCCAAGGTCTACGGTAATAGTAGAGCTGCTTATGTCAAGTGTACGTGTGGTAGTTACCCGGCTATCAAATTGCCTGATGTGTAGGATCCGGTTAGGCATGAGAAATTTACCGCTTGCCAGCGAAAGCGATAATAGTGTAGCATTTAGATCATCTGCAAGAGTGATACCTCCGTTTGCCCCCGTTTTCCGGATATTCATCGACAGGCTTCCCAGGTTATAGCCGTTAGCGGTGAGCGTGGAAGCTTCGGCACCATCGAAGGCGATATTGCCATTCATGGTAAGCCCTGCGTTGAGAGCGAGGGAGCCCCAAACATACAGCGTATACCCTGTATTGTTAAACACAGGCGAACCAGTTACATTCGTCCAGGTCATATCATGACACCAGGCGCCTGTATTGACGGTAACTATATTATTCCCACTTGTAAAACCACTATTGGCATCAAAAACAACATTGTCGCCCTGTAGCGGCACACAGGCACCACCCGCTCCTCCGCTGGTAAGGCTCCAATGATCCTTATCATTCCAGTTACCTGCACCGCCCACCCAATACAATGGATTGCCACTGGTGGGTGCTGTGAAAGTCCAGCCTGTGTTGTTTCCGCCATCAACTCCAACAATTGTCCCAGGTAATGTTCCTGTAGCGGTCATGCCTTCAATATATACGTTCCGCAGATCGGTTTCTGCATCTGGTCCAAAGGTGATCGAGCCGGTATTCAGGTATCCATTCAATTGTCCCAGGCCGCTGCAGTCAGGTGTGTTCAACTGCAGCAATTTATTGACCGTCTGGTTATCCACCACACGCAGACTTTTCCCTGGAGCTATGATGAGTGTATCAATCGTATTGCCCCCCACAGAAATATTGCCATTCCCCTTAAACTCCAGCCGGCGTATCACATTGCTTCCACCAATACGCGCCGTTCCCGGTAATGCTGTCGGGTTGGTAAATGTAAGCGCTCCGAAAGTAGTCAGGCCAATCACTTCATCACCTGCCACACGGGTAATATCTACTTTATCATAAGTGCCCCCGTCAGCAAGCAACCAATTGGCAGTAAGCCAGGTTCCTGTAGCAGTAAGACTTTTGTTAGCTAATCGAAAATCCCAGGTACCTGTTGAGGTAAGCGTGGCATTACTGATATCCAGACTGCGTGTATTAGTATTAGCACTACTGAAGTTAATGAAGGAATGGGTTCTGCCTGAAAGGTCCAGGTTCCCATTGCTAAGCGTGATAGTGCGTACCTGAAGGCCAGAGGGGATATTATCCATCACTTTCAGGATCCCTCCTGCCTTATCTACTGTAAAGCTATTATCCAGTCCAGAAGTATTGATAGCACCATTAACCGTATAGGTGGCATTACTGTTACCCAAAAACACAACCGTGCCCATCCCATATCTCACAGCCCCCGACAATGCAATATTGCCATACACATTCAACACAGAACTGCTTGTTCCCTGGAACCTTGCATTCACATTCACTCCCGCCCAGGATAAATTCCGGCAATAAGCGGCCGCACTTACAGGAAGGGTAACAATGCTGCTACTGATCAATCCGCTGTTTGCATCAAAATAAACATCATCACCAGGACCAGGAACGATGGATTTATTTGCAGGCCCGCCAGAGACTGCCGCCCAGTGGCTCAGATCACTCCAACTGCCTGAGCCGCCAACCCAGTAATAATCGGCGGCCTGCAACCGGAAAGACATTATTATTAATAATGAAAAGAGTACAAGTGGTTTCATAATATAGATTTAATGATAGTAGATAGCCATGAAAGAGTGGGAAAGGGAGGCATGAAGGTAAATGGAATCTACTAATCACTTCGTAGATCAGGTTCTATTAACCTGTACATTAAAATGTACAAGGAAGCTTACCTGTAAGTGCGGGGGGTAACCCAATAGCAACGGCGTAGGATCATCTGAAGTGCAACACATTCTCCTTATCTATATAAGATTGGATATCGGCCACGTATTCAAGTGTATTGAGAAAACTATCCAGCGGTTTCTTCTTATTCAATATCCCCACAAATCTTTTATCATTATTCCGGGAATTATCGATCACCACTTTTACATTATACCACCTGGAGATCACCTGGATGATCTCTTCCAGATTACTCTTTTCAAAATAGTGTAATCCTTCCATCCAGCTCAGGGTATTACGTTGATTGAAGGGCTGTTCATACAAACCTTTACTATTGGCGTATACGCCCTCGCTACCGGGTTTCAAAGCCATCTTATCATTGCCGGCTTCAAGGATCACTGCTCCTTCTACCAATGCCACTTTCTCAGAACCGGCCTGGAATGTATTCACATTGAAGGCCGTGCCCGTTACCAGCACACTGCTCCTGGGCAGGTGCACGATAAAAGGTTGATCCTTGTTCTTCGCCACTTTCAGATAGGCTTCACCCGTGATGGTCACTTCCCTGGTAGCGCCATTGAAAGAGAAGGGGAATTCCAGTGTAGATGTGGAGTTCAGCCATACCTGCGTTCCATCGGCAAGGGTGACCTGGTAATCTTTCCCCGGCGCAATATTCAGTGTGTTCATGCCCGTTGTTGCCGGGGCACTCATGTTATAGGTCAACTGTTTACCGGTATTCTGTAAAGTAACGGCATCGGTGGTAATGGCACCCTGGGCTCCCGAGAGATCGATCTTTTGACCATTGGATAGCGTGAGCTCGATGCCCGCCATTTCGGGAGTCTGCTTTTTATGGCTGCGATTGATCAATGCCGGAATGAGCAGACCCATGGCAAGCAATACGCTGGCTGCGGCCGCCATCCTGAACCATCCGGACCTGCTGATAATAGCAGCAGGTGGCGCTATCTCTTCTGCCGGAGGCCAATGTTCTGGCTGCTTGTATTTTTGAAGCTGTTGTATATAAGCAGGCGTGAGCGTTTGCGTCAATTCGGAAAAGGCGGCACGAAACTCCTGATCGGTCTCCATCAATTGATCGAATAGCTGCGCCTCTTCCCCCGTGAGGGAATCGGCCAGTTTAGCAACCCGTAAGTACTCTTTATATCCAGGATCGAAGGTTTCCATATTATCAAGACACCGGATTGGCCGATGTTTACTATTGTGGTGATTGATTATTTTTTAGCTCCCTCTTGATGAATTTCTTAGCCTGGTCTATCTGGTTATTGACCGTATGCCGGCTCTTGCCAGTAAGATCCGCGATCTGTTTATGGC
>JAGIAP010000251.1:0-5598 GCA_017744805.1 Chitinophagaceae bacterium
GCTTCACCTGGGGCAATAAGGGACTGACCAAATATGAATTTGAACGTGCTCTCAGGGATATCGAGGTCTGGAAGAAATTCAAGCATCAAACCCTCACGGAAGAGGAAATAAAACGATTGCGGGCTATTTTTGAAGGCTCATAACCGAAACAAATTTTAAAATTTCATAGACCCATGCGGAAAAAAATAGCTGCTGCTAACTGGAAAATGAATTGTACCCTTCAGCAGGGAGAACAATTGCTGAATGATATCCTCGGCGCCAATATCGCCCTCAACGATCATCAACAGGCTGTATTTGCCGTTCCGTTCCCTTACCTCACCATGGCTGCTGCCAAAGTGCAGGGCAAGAAAGGATATAGCATTGCTGCCCAGAACGTATATAACAAGAAATCAGGGGCTTATACCGGTGAGGTATCAGCGGAGATGCTGAAAAGCATCGATATCCCTTACTGCCTGATCGGGCATAGTGAGCGCCGCGAATATTTCCAGGAAAGCAACCAGATGCTGGCTGAAAAGCTGGACCTGCTCCTGGCCAATGGCATTACGCCCATTTTCTGCTGCGGCGAGCCCCTGGCGATCCGCGAAGCGGGTACCCAAAACAGTTATGTTGCCAAACAACTGGAAGAATCCCTGTTCCATCTCAGCGCCGAAGTGATCGCCACCATCGTGATCGCTTATGAGCCCATCTGGGCCATCGGTACCGGAAAAACGGCTACTGCGGACCAGGCCCAGGAGATCCATGCCTACCTGCGGAGCGTGCTGGCCGGCAAATACGGACAGGCCGTAGCCGATAGCATTCCCGTTCTGTACGGCGGAAGTGTAAAAGGCAACAATGCAAAGGAACTATTCGCTTGTCCGGATGTGGACGGTGGACTGGTGGGCGGAGCTTCCCTCAATGCGGAAGAGTTTGCCACCATCATCAAAAGCCTTCCTTAGTGAACAGGCCGGGATAGCGGGTATGGAACACTTCGGGCCTGAACTGCAGTGAACATACATGGGCCGCTTCCCTGAGCGATATATATTTTGAAGGGTTATCGCGGATCTGCTCCAACTGGTCCGCGATCTCTTTTATATCCTGGTAACGGATAACACTGGCCGAAAATTCTGGAGGAAGCCGCAGCCCCTGCGGCACAATGGCCGGCCTGGCAAATCGGATCATATCACCCATATTCCCGGAAGACTTGGTAATACCATATGCTTCTTCCACATCATCCAAAATACTGGTATGGATACGAACGGGGGAGAAGATGAGATGCGTTGCCTGCATCACCCTGTCGAACTCCGGCTGATCCACTACCTCCTCATCGTACCAGTGAAGATTATGGAACTTTACGGCATAAGTGCTGGCTTTGGCCATGATATTCCTTCCATACTGATCTGAATAAGCTCCCAACAAAGTGACCTTTATTGGGATATTTCTATTATTACATATTTCCAGTAATGTAAAAACGGAAGCGTAGTCCCTTCTTCTTTCATCCACCGTTCCGGGAACGGTGATATTGATGCAACCATCCGTAGCTGCGGGCTGCTGGTATTTTGTTGTCTCGAAGATGGAGCCGGGAATGGTCCTGATGATCTTTTCCGAAGGGATTTTGGAACGAAGGGCATCTTCCAGGGTGCTGCTCAGCACCGTGAATTCCTTTACTGCTTTGATCAGTCGCTTTTTCCCGAAATTCCTCACAAAACGACGCAGGGTGCCGTTATTGCGATACTCGAAATAGTTATTGATATCATGGAGTGTGAGGAGGGCCCTGACCGTTGGCAGCCTTTTTACCAGCCTGGCATAATGGATGAAATTATCTTCCACTGAATTCAGCACCAGGGTTTGAATGCCTTCTTCCTGCACCGTGCTATGTATCGTTCTTACAAAGGCAGCCCGGGTAATGGATGCTGGTTTTATCACCCAGTTGAATCTCACGGCATCGGCTCCCAGCAGGTACTCCAACTGTTTGGCAGCAGGGGCATAGGCAAATACGGTGATATGATTGTCCGGTGCATCGAACAACCTGATCAGCGAATAGGCCACTTCAAAATGACTGGTCTCGAAAATCCCGATACGCATGGGCGTTAGTGAGGGGAGTTGAACAACCCGCTCTTGACAAATGTAAACAAAGTGAGGTAAATATATGGAGTTGGCGCTCGCCGGAGGCGAGCCAATATAAGCCAATCGCCGGGAAGCGAGCGGCGGGGCAGTCCCTGCATTGCCCGGAATCTTGTATGTTTGTAGTATTGGTCCCATACAATCAAACTGAATCCCATTGCTGAGTATCCGGAAAAATCTGGCTTATAATTTTCTGCTGTCGGCCAGCCAGGTACTGCTGCCGTTGATCTCCATCCCTTATGTGAGCCGGGTATTATCGCCCGAAGGCATCGGCAAGGTCAGCTTCATAGATTCATTCACTTATTATTTCATTTGCATCGCCGAATTCGGCATCGCCCTCTATGGTATCAGGGAAGTGGCCAAATTGAGGAACAAGCAAGAGGAGCGCGATAAACTGGTGTCCGAGCTGCTTTCTTTACACCTGCTCAGCTCACTGGTAACGATGGCCCTCTATGCCATCCTGATCACCATACTCTGGCAGAAAGTGCAGGATCCGCGACTGGTCTGGTTTTCCATCTCTTTTCTCCTCGTGAACAGCTTTACCTGCGAATGGTATTTCAAAGGCATGGAAAGGTTCAGGTATATCACTTTGAGAAGCCTTATCACCCGGCTACTGGGATTGATCTCTATTTTTCTATTGGTGAAACAACCGGAGGATTATTACCTGTATTATGCCATCATGGTGGCCGCTGCCATTGCCAATCTTCTCTGGAACAATATCGTACTGTTCCGGGAGGTGAATCTCCGGTTCAGGGATATCCGCTGGAAACGGCATCTGCAATACACTTCCGTGATCTATGCCATCAGCCTTGTGTACAGTATTTCCCTGATGCTCGACAATGTATTGTTACGACTGGTCAGCACCGCGGCCGTAGTGGGCATCTATGCATTTGCGGCAAAGATCGTAAGGATGATAGCAGTGCTTTTTACGGATACCATCACCGTTATCTTTCCCCGTATCATTGCCCTGCAAAGCGAAGGGAGTGAAGCGGGCATGAAGGAACTGATGCAAAAGAACCTTCAGTTACTGGTTTTCTTTACGGTACCGGCCAGTGTGGGCATCGGGCTATCGGCTGGCCCGCTGGTGCGATTGTTCCTGGGCGCGCAGTTTGAAGAAGCCATCCCTTGTGTTCAGGTGTTGGCTGCATTCCCTCTATTGAAATCGCTCAATATCTTTTATTGCAACCAGGTGTTGATAGCACATCATAAAGAGAAGCTGGCCTTGTGGAGCCTGCTTACCGGCAACCTGGCCTTCATTCCGCTTACGCTCATCCTATCCTTTGAATGGCAATATATGGGTGCGGCCATCGCCTTATTGGCTTCGGAGCTCCTGGTGTTGCTGACAGCGTATGGGCTGGCATCCAAACATTTCCCTGCCTTGAGATTCAGCAATCCGGTCACCTTCCTGCATGCAGTATTGGGCAGTGTGTTATTTGTTCCGGTATTTGGGTGGCTGAACCAGAGCGCACTGGCTGATTGGCTGATATTGCTGATGGGCGTGCCGCTTTGTGCACTGCTGTATATTTGTGCGCAGTTTTTTGTGTTGAGGAATGCATTCGCCCTTGGATTGAAACAATGGGTATCGAGTATCGTATCCCGAAAGCAGCATCATGAGCAAGCCCCGTAAAAAATATTTCATACAGGAACATTTGCAGGAACCATACCTGAACGGCGGCATCGGCTATACGGATATCGAGCGCATCCTGCAAAGCGAGGGATATCAACCCATCTTCTTTCCCTGCCATTACAGTTACGGGGTCATCGCCAAGATCAGGCGGGCCCTTTATCTACTTAAACTATTCTTCTTTTTGCCTTCGGGCTCACTGGTGATTTTCCTGCATCCGCAATATGCAACCATGAACAAGACGCTGGTCCGTTTGCTGGGAAAAAGGAAATCGATAAAAAGAGTAGCAGTGATCGGCGATATCAATGGCCTGCGGCATGGCAACAAAGCGATATTGCAGCAGGAGCTGGCGCTATTTGCCGGTTACGATCATCTCATCGTCCACAACCCCAAAATGAAAAAATGGATGGAAGAACAAATCCCTTCTTCCAGTATTTCCGTTCTACATTTTTTCGATTTTCTGACGGAACCAAAGAAAACACCGGCAGTTCAAAATACGGAACTGGCCTATGCAGGGAACCTGGCAGAAAGTCCCTTCCTGGAGCGGCTGAATGAATTGCTTCCTCAAAATGAAGGCGTGCTCTTCAAAGTGTATGGACAGCCTTATAGCCCCCGCCTGCAGGAACAACGGAACCTGGAGTATATGGGCGTTTCAGAGCCTTACGGTCTGCCGGCAAAACTGGAAGGCGCCTATGGATTGATATGGGATGGCAATGGGCTGGAGGCTGCCGAGGACAGTATTGCGGATTACCTGAACTATATCTCTCCGCACAAAGCTTCCCTTTATATATTGAGTGGCATTCCCCTGATCCTGGGCAGGGACGCGGGTATTGCGGACCTGGTGCAGGAGCATGGGATCGGGATATTGCTGGATAATTTACATGATATCAAGCAGGCGCTCGCCGCGGTGAGTACAGACGAGTACCAGGCCATGTGCGCCAATTGCAGGGAGCTGGCAAAGCAGATCGCTTCGGGAGCCTGTACAAAGCAGGCATTGCTGGAAATGCAAAAAGCCCTCGGATGAGGGCTCTCACAGTAATGTGTAACTGAAATTAAGCTTTCAGTTTCTCAATAAGTTCTACGTATTCTTCCATGGCATTTTCCCTGGTCTTTCCTTTGAGGGCGGCCCAGGCTTCAAACTTTGCTTTCGAGACAAAATCGAATGGATTGGAAGGCGGGTCCACATTGATGTCCCCTTCGGTGGCCTGCTTGTAATAAGAGTATAATTGCAGGAGCGTGTCATTACTGGGACGGTCAGAAAGATTCTTGCTGTCTGCAACTGCTTGCTCGAAGCGGGATTTCAAATCCATAAAAAAGTTGATTTGTTGCGAATGTAAGGAATTGTTGCAAATCCTTCTCACCAATACATCCAGTGCGCCCTGAACTTCCCTTTATTGCTAAGTTCGATAGCGGGTGAGGGGATCTTGATCATATTTGCTACAAACAATACGGAGCGCAACCATTTCTTATTGGTGCGGATACGGGTAAGATCGATATCGGGGGCCAGGAAGAAATGGCGGGTGCGATCGATATCCGTATAGCTGTAATGTTCGCCATTGTAGCCGGTCCAGGTATTTTCCTCGCCACCGAACATGCCCCTTCCGTTATAGCCTGCTGCCAGGTTGAGCCAGCGGGGCAACCTGCTTTCAGGGAAAAAGGATCTTATATTGACGCTGATCCAATAGTTCTGCGAGTTGTAATCTTTCAGCAGGCGCTCGTAGATGGCCTTGCCGAAGAGCTGATTGCGCCTGTCGCGCAGTGTTTTGGTAGAATAATCATAGGGCGTGTAGCCCAGTTTGATCTGGATACGTTGTTCTTTCCATCCCAGTTCCTGGCCCAGGTAGGTGGCCGCGCCGGCGATATTGGACGCCATA
>JAGIAP010000251.1:5608-8657 GCA_017744805.1 Chitinophagaceae bacterium
CCGCCGAGTAACCGTCCTGGATCTCGATGATGCTCTGATAAGCCACGGCACTGATGCCGCCAAGCCAGGCACTCTTTTTGCGACTGAGGCCCGTCCAGCTCCAGGCCTCGGTGGAGACCCTGCTCAACTGGTAGGTGGTCCAGGTATGGCCAGCCTTATCCATCTGCAGCCATTCTTTGTTATCATTGAAAAAATGGAAACCCGATCTTTCAAAATCCTTATACCAGGCCTTATTGAGGGCGATGAAGGAACCAGACCACAATGCTACATGGGAACCCGCTACCAGCCAGAGTTTGGGCCGGGAAACAAAGGGCATTGAAGCTGTATTTGAGGTGGTAACAGTATCCCCTGGCTGTTCGGATCCCATCTGGTAGATCTGAACTTCCTGCGCATGTGCCTGAAGAAGGGTTAACAGGCATGCGATCAAGAGAAGGGGTGTTCTCCGTGGGCCTGGGGTCATGCCACAAAAATACGTTTCCCGGGCGGGATTGTCAATTCATAAAATTCAATAACTTCAAACCTTGATCCCGCCAAAAGGGACTGTTCTAATTAAACCGAAAGTATGGAAGCAAAGATCATGGAAAATGTGAATGCCTGGCTGAATGGCAATTTTGATCAGGACACGAAAAATGAAATCAAAAGGCTGGAAGCGGAGAATCCCAATGAACTGGCCGATGCATTCTACCGTAATCTCGAATTCGGGACAGGCGGTTTGCGTGGTATCATGGGCGTGGGCACCAACCGGATGAACAAATACACGGTGGGCATGAGCACCCAGGGCTATGCCAATTACCTGAAGCAGACCTATCCCGGTGGAGAGATCCGCGTAGCCATTGCGCATGATCCCAGGAATAACAGTAGGACCTTTGCCGAGATCACGGCCAACGTAATGGCCGCCAATGGCATCAAAGTATTCCTCTTCGACTCACTGCGACCAACACCCGAACTGAGCTTCACCATCCGCAAGCTCGGCTGCCAGGGCGGCGTGGTCTGTACCGCCTCCCATAACCCGAAAGAATACAACGGCTATAAAGCATACTGGAATGATGGCGGACAACTGGTGCCACCGCACGACAAGAACGTGATCCGCGAAGTGGATAAGATCGCTTCCGTGGACGATGTAAAATGGAGCGGGGGCGAAGCCAATATCACCATCATCGGAAAGGATATCGATGATGCCTATATCAAGATGGTGAAAGGCCTCAGCGTTTACCCGGAAGTGATCGCCAAACAACATGATCTCAAGATCGTATATACGCCTATCCACGGAAGCGGCATCATGCTGGTGCCGCAGGTATTGCAGACATTCGGCTTCACCAATGTCACTATCGTGGAAGAGCAAGCGAAACCCGATGGCAATTTCCCCACGGTGGTATATCCCAATCCTGAAGAGGCGGAAACCATGAGCATCGGTCTCAAAAAGGCACAGTCCATCGATGCGGATATCCTCCTGGGCACCGATCCTGATGCAGACCGCGTAGGTATCGGCATCAAGGACAACCAGGGCAATTGGGTGCTGATGAATGGCAACCAAACCGCGGTGCTCGCTTTCAACTACCTGCTGGAAGCGCGCCATACCAAGGGCGTGGCCAAACCCAATGATATGGTGATCAAGACCATCGTTACCACGGATATGATCGACAGGATAGCGGCACACTTCAATGTGGCCTGCTACAATGTGCTCACCGGTTTCAAGTGGATCGCAGAACTGATCAAGGAGAAAGAAGGCACCGAGCATTATGTGATCGGCGGGGAAGAAAGTTATGGATTGATGATCGGCGATCAATTGCGCGATAAGGATGCCGTCAGCGCCGTAGCCCTGCTCTGCGAAATGGCTGCTTATGAAAAAGAGAAAGGTCGCAGCTTGTTCGATAAATTACTGGAGCTGTATACACAGTTCGGTTATTACCAGGAGCACCTGATCTCCATCACCAAAAAAGGAATGAATGGTCAGCAGGAGATCGCCGATATGATGGAAGGCTATCGCAAGAACCCGCCTGCCTCACTGCACGATATACCTGTTGTTCAGTTATTGGATTACCAACTGAAGAAAGGCCGTAACCTGCAAACAGGAGAGGAGTGGGATATCAAACTGCCCACTTCCAATGTATTGCAGTTCATCCTTGCCGATGGCAGCAAGATCTCTGCCCGCCCCAGCGGAACGGAGCCGAAGATCAAATTCTATTTCAGTGTACATACGCAGCTCAGGGATGCCAACAGTTTCCCGGAAGCACAGGCTGCAGCAAAAAGCAAGATCGACGGGATCATTCAAGGCCTGTCTTTATAAATACCAATAAAAAAAACAACTACAATGAAGCGATTATTTTCATGCGTACTCGTGACAATGGTTCTGATGAGTTTGGGCTCAGGCTCTCAGGCTCAGACCAAGATCGGTTATATCAGCCTGCAAGAGCTCATAGTGGCTATGCCGGAATACAAGAAGGCCAATTCCGATATGGCGGATTTCCAGAAAGCACTGCAGCAGCAGGCAAACGATTTCCAGTTGGAGTTTCAGCGTAAGGACAGCATCTTCACCGCCGACTCTACCAAATGGACGCCTGCCATGCGCGAAGTAAAAAGAAAGGAACTGAATGAATTATATGTGAAGATCGTCAACTTCAATCAGTCTGCACAGCAACAAATGCAAAAGAAAGAAGCAGACCTGTTGGAGCCGATCCAGCAAAAAGCGGTACAAACTACCCAGGCCGTAGCCAAAGAGAATGGGTATGCCTATATCCTCAGCAAGGAGCAACTGATCGCCTTCCCTGCAGCGGATGATATCTTCCCGATAGTGGCCAAAAAACTGGGCCTCAACCCGAATGCCACTGCGCCTCCTGCGGGGCCGGCTGGTGGAGTAAAGCCCAAACCGTAACTGGCAATCAATGATATTTGAATATGCCGCTCTCCGTGAGCGGCTTTTTTTGTAAAAAGATGTAACAGGTGGTTACATATCGATAGTCTGCTTTTACTTATAGGTTGAGGCATATGAAAACAAGCCCTACGTACAATGATGCAGCCCTCCTTTCCCTGATCAGGGAGGGACTGAACC
>JAGIAP010000252.1 GCA_017744805.1 Chitinophagaceae bacterium
GAAGAAATAAGGCTCCATCTTTTTGTAACCGTTGGCCAGGAAGATCTTTTCCAGGCTGGCGATACCGAGGTGGGGAACGCCGAGGGTCCGGAATGCTACGTGGTCATTCACGATCTCGTCCTGGGAAGCGATGGTACCCTTTTCGATCAGTGCCCCGGTGATCTTCTTCACGTCAGGAACATTGTTCATGTACCGCTCAAACAGCATGCTCATGAAACGGTCCAAAGGGGTTTGTGCATTGAAGTTCATATGAAAGATATTTCTGGATACAAATTTCGTTAGTTTTACCTTTAGTATTAATTCATATTGGTAAACGAATGTTAAGTATCATTAATCAGATAGAATTCCGTCATCTCTCCTATTTCAAGGTGCTTGCCGAAGAATTGCATTTCAGGAAGGCAGCGGAAAAGCTTTTCATCTCGCCTTCTGCGCTCAGCCAGCAGATCAGCCAACTGGAAGATATCCTCAAGACGGAGCTGTTTGAGCGCACCAATAAAAAAGTACTGCTTACCGATGCAGGCAGCTTGCTGTATTCAGAAGTGACGCAACTTTTCAATAAGCTCAACCATACGGTCAATAGCCTGGAACTGCTGAAGAAAGGCAGCAGCGGGCAGATCGGCATTGGGTTTGTAGCCTCCGCCATGCAATCGATATTGCCTGGCTTGCTGAAAAAATTCAACAGGGAATGGCCCGATATCAAGTTCCAACTGGAAGAGCTCAACAATAAAGAGCAACTGGCGGCCCTGCAACAGGATGAGATCGATATCGGCTTCATGCGCTCCAACCAGGTAGCAGAGAATATGATGATCAAAAGCGTGTTGCGCGAAACTTTCTCCCTGGTGCTCCCTGCCGATCACCCTATGACAGCCAGAAAATTCAGGAATATCGGGCAACTGAAAGACGAAAGCTTTATCCTCTTTCCCAACGACCAGAGCCAACTCTACTACCAGCAGATCCTCCATCTCTGTGCAGACCATGGCTTCGTTCCCAGGATCTCGCATAAGGCCATTCATGCACCTGCAGTGTTCAGGCTGGTGGAGAACGGCATGGGGCTTTCCATTTTGCCTACCTCCCTCGCAAGCGGACAGGTACCAGGCATCCGCTTCATCGAGCTGAAGAATATCCCCCAACAGACGGAGCTGTATGCTGTCTGGAAAAAAGAAAACAGTAATCCTGTTTTACAATTCCTGCTGAAACTGCTGGAAGAAAAGAAGAAATGAAAAAGCCGGCCCCAGGGGGGACCGGCTGCCAATCATCAGACAGATGATCCATTATTTTTTTACCGAGAACGCATATACGCTGCTGGTACGATAGGTCTTGCCTGGCTCCAGCACCGTGCCAGGGAATCCCGGCTGATTGGGAGAATCGGGGTAGTGCTGTGTTTCAAAACAGAAAGCGGTGCGGAAATCATCAGGCCCGCTGCGAAGCTGGTTCTTGCCCTGCATGAAATTACCCGAGTAGAATTGCATGCCCGGCTCGATGGTATACACCTGCATGAAAATGCCTGATCTGTCCCCCAGGGCGCTGGCCACTTCACGCATGCCGGTCCCGTTCAATACGAAATTGTGATCATACCCCTTACCGATCAGCAATTGCACATGTGGCTCATTGATGCGTTGACCAATGGTAGTGGGTGTTTTGAAATCGAAAGGAGTGCCCGCCACTGCTTCAGCCTTTCCGAGTGGGATCAGTGTACTGTCTACCGGCAGGTAAGTGTCCGCATCGATATGCACCAGGTGGCTATCCACCGTTCCGCTTCCTTCTCCATTCAGGTTCCAGAAAGCATGGTTGGTGAGGTTTACAACGGTAGCCTTATCCGTGGTGGCTTCGTAATCCATTTTCAACTCATTGTTATCGGTGAGCGTGTAAGTGACCTTCACATCGAGCTTGCCGGGAAACCCTTCATCGCCATCGGGTGAAACAAGGGAGAATACCACGGTATGCTCATCTGGTTGCTCCGCTGTCCAGAGCTTGCTCTGGAAGCCGTTCTTGCCACCATGTAAGGCATTGGGGCCGTTATTGATGGTAATCTGGTGCTCCTGTCCGTTCAAACTGAACTTGCCTCCTTTGATACGATTGCCATAGCGACCGATGGTAGCTCCGAAATAGGGCTCGGTAGAGGCTGCATACTGAGCAGCGCTGTCAAATCCTATCACGATGCCCGTAGGCTTGCCATTTTTGTCCGGCATCGTAAAACTGATCAGCCTCGCCCCTTCCGGGATGAACTCTGCTGAATAATTATTCTTGTTACGGATCGTGATCTTTTTCTTAACCACTGGCTCCTGGCTACAACTAATCATAATGCATGATGCAATTAAGGTGATGATGAACTTCATATGGCTTTACTTTTTACGCTGACTTGATTCCCTGATCACAGCAATCGGCTCCAGCATGATCTTTTGCTTCGTGATAGTTTTAGTATCGGATTCCAGCAACTGCAATAAGAGGCCGGTGGCCTCGCGGCCCATGGTTACGGTCTGTTGATCGAAAGTGGTGAGGGATGGAGTGATATGCTCTCCGAACAATTCGTTGGCAAAGCCCACCACGCCTACATCCTGCGGTACCCGTTTTCCCATTGCCTTCAATTGTTTCAAGGCGCCCGGCGCTGTAAAATCCTCTACGGCAAAAATGGCATCCGGTGGATGGGGCAGCTTCATCAACTGTTCCGTGGCCTTCTGACCGGATTCGATGGACACATATCCTTCCACCACCAGCAGGGGATCGAAGGGAATATCATATAATTTCAACGCAGCCTGGTAGCCCAGGAAACGATTCCTGAAAACATCCATATGCAGGGGACCGGGAATATGGGCAATTCGTTTATACCCCTGCGATAGTAACTCCACGGTGGCATCATAGCCTCCCCTGAAATCGTCCACCACCACGGCAGGGATATCCAGCTCCTCCCTGGCCCGGTCGAAGAACACCACAGGGATGCCCTGCTCACGGATATCCAGGAAATGGCTGTAATCCGTAGTATCCTTTGCGATCGATACCAGGATGCCGTCTACCCGCGCATGCAGGAAGGCTTCCAATCCTTTCTTCTCCTGTTCCCAACTCTCGTTGCTCTGGTAGATCAGGACATTGTACCCTTTCTCGTTGGCCAGCTTCTCGATGCCATGCACCACGGAGCCAAAGAAATTGATCTCCGCACTGGGAATGATCACCCCAATAAGATTGCTTTTCCCGGAACGGAGGGAAGATGCGATATTGTTCCGCTTGTATTGCAGCTTGCGGGCTGTTTTCTCAACCAGCTTCCTTGTTTTCTCGCTGATAGCAGGATGCCCGTTCAATGCACGGGATACAGTGGCAGGGGCGATCGATAATTTCCTGGCGATATCAGCTATGGTTACCTTGTGTGACAACTGTGCAAACGTTTGCACGAAAATAGCTTTTATTTCAAATCCTGCAAGCCGTAATATCCGGGAAAGGCTTCATTTTTTAGAATTATCAAACCCTTTGTGACCCAGGTACATATATTAAGAATGGCCAATTTCCGGATATAGTAAACAGTTTTCCCGATCCGGCACACGCCTGCGAGCGAGGTTTCCCAATTTTGCAGCCAAATCAAAGCGAACGTGAATAAAGTATTAGTTCTAATAATGATGATGGTTGCAGGCAGCACTACCCTTCCTGCCCAGCAACTGGCTGAAAATCAAACCTCAGCCCCTGTTACAGAGGATGGAAATGCTACCATAAAAGGAAAGATCACTACAAAGGATGGCAGCCCTGCTGCCTTCGTCACTGTCAGCCTCAAAGGCAGTATCAAAAGCACCATGACCGCAGAGGATGGAACCTTCCAGCTCAGCAAGGTGAAAGCAGGAAGCTATGTCCTCGAGATCTCGATGATCGGTTTGGAGACCCAGACCAAAAATATCACCATCGCCAACGACGAAACCATCGCCATCAATATCGCACTCCTGGAAAATTCAAAACAACTGGAAACAGTGATCGTGGAAGGTCGCAAAAGCCTCAATGGCCGGCCTGTCACTATCGGCAAACTGCCCATTGCGCCTATCGACCTGCCCCAGGCCATCACGGTGATCGGTCAGTCTACCCTGAAAGACCAGCAGGCCATGCGCCTCAGCGATGTGATCAAGAACGTGAATGGCATTTATCTCGGCACCGCCCGCGGAAGCACACAGGAAACATTCTACGGCCGTGGCTATAGCTTCGGCGCCAACAATATGTTCAAGAACGGGGCCAGGCTGAACACCGGCACCATGCCCGAGATCAGCGGACTGGAAAGAGTGGAGATCCTCAAAGGCTCTGCCGCCATCCTGTACGGCAATGTGGCCCCCGGAGGTATCCTGAATATGGTGACCAAGAAACCGAAATTCAACTTCGGTGGCGAAGTAAGTATGCGTGTAGGTTCTTACGATCTGTATAAACCTTCAATTGATGTATACGGACCGCTCAGTAAATCCGTAGCTTACCGCATCAACGGTACTTTCGAGAAGGCCAATAGCTTCCGCGATGTAGTGAATTCAACAAGATATTATGTAAATCCTTCCTTCCTCTTCAAGCTCTCCGAAAAAACAGAGCTGATCCTGGAAGGCGATTACCTCTATCATAAATTCACACCTGATTTCGGGATCGGTTCCATCGGCGACAGCAATCTCGCGCCCGCTGCCCGTAACCAGTTCTTCGGAACGCCCTGGCAATATGCCAAATCACAGCAGGCCACTGCCACCGCTACCGTCAAGCATCAACTCAATACCAACTGGACAATTAACGGAACCGTTTCTTACCAGAATTATACCCGCGATTATTTCTCTACCGAGCGCATCCAATGGAAAGGAAAGGTCGGCGACGCTAATTACGGTGATTGGTCGCGCCCCATTAACAAAACCTATAACGAAGAGAACTATTACCTGGCTCAGGCATTCGTGAATGGTAAATTCAAAACAGGCATCTTCAATCATACCTTATTGGCTGGTGTTGATGCAGATCAGACAAATAGCATTACCAAAGCATTCCAGATCGCAGGTGGCACCACATATGACGTGATCAATCTTTTCAACCCTTCCAAATATTCTGCCCGTACTGATATACCCGCCACCTGGGATACGGCCAGGGCAAAAGCACCGGTTGTACGTTTCGGCGCTTATGTGCAGGATCTGATCCAACTGGGAGAAAAATGGAATCTGTTGGCTGGTATCCGTTGGAGCATCAATGATGCAAAAGGTATTGATACCATGCGCTACAATATGAAATATAAGAACGATACTGCATGGACAGGCCCCACCAGAACAGATAAAGCTTTCTCTCCCCGTGTAGGCCTTGTGTTCAAGCCGATCCCCACCACTGCTATCTTTGCCAGCTACTCTAACTCGTTCACGCTGAACGGTGGCTGGGATATCTATGACACCCCTATCAAACCATCCACTGTTGACCAGTTTGAACTGGGTGTGAAGAACGACCTGATCAGGGATAAACTTTCTCTGAACGTTACCGCCTACAGGATCATCAATCATAATCTGGCACAGATGGCGCCCTTCAAAAAAGATGGCAACGCTAACAGCGATAGCAATATTAAAGAACTAACCGGCGAAACCACCAGCGACGGTATTGAAGTGGATATTGCTGCACACCCTGTACAGGGCATGAGCATCATTGCAGGTTACAGCTATAACAATATGCGTTACACGAAAACTGATAACGTTTCTTCCAACTACGTGGAAGGTCAACGTCTCGTGAACAGCCCTGCACATACAGCCAATGCATCCGTTTTCTACATTTTCAACAACGATAAACTGAAAGGACTGAAACTGGGCGCCACAGCAGTTTATATCGGCGACCGCGTATCAGGATGGAACAATACCTACGCTAACCAGAAAGCAGGCATCGACAGACGTATGCCCATCAAAGGATATACCACCCTGGACCTCTCAGCCGGCTATTCCTGGAAGAATATCTCCGTACTGGGTAAGGTATCCAACCTGTTCAATGAGCTCAACTATATCGTTCATGAGAACTACAGCGTGAACCCTATCGCTCCCAGGCAGTTTGTAGCCACAGTAGCGTACAGGTTCTAAATAATTGGTTTTACGGAAACAGAGAGAGGTTACCAGAAATGATAGCCTCTTTTCATTTATGGTGGTATGGCCCGCCTGAGGCAATTTCGTATATTTATATTTCATAATATATCTAACCATTAAAACCTGTACCATGCTTTTGAAAGATCAAATACAACAGTTGAGCCGGGAAAAGGGATATCCTTGCGTTACCATCTCACTCGCCACCCACCGCACATTCCCGGATGCCGATGCAGACAGCATCCTTTTGAAGAACCTGGTAACTGAAGCAACGAACAGGCTGCTGAAAGAATTCGATAAACGGGATATCCAGTCCGTGCTCGATACATTGCAGCAAATGGAAAAGGATATCGATCCCAGGCAGAACTCGGACGGGCTTTATCTCTTCGTTTCAAAGAATGTGAATACCCTGATCCGCACCATCTGGCCACCCACTGAGAACCGCGTAGATATCGATGATATTTTCGCTTTGCGGGATATCATCAAAGCGTATAACCGTTCTGCCGACTACCTCATTCTTTGGCTGGAGCAATCCAAAGCCTTTCTCTACGAAGCCATCGACGAAAGAGCGCAGCACGAAATAAAAGAACATGGCTTTCCCTTCCCCGCCAACCCATACTACAGCACAGACCGGTTGAAGAACAGCGATCCCAAACAGCTTGATACCTATAACCGGGAGTATTTCAATATCATCGATAAAGCTGTCAATAAAGTAGTGGCCAATAATCCCCTCCCCGTAGTGGTAGCCACTACCCGGGAGAATTTCGACCTGCTGAAACAGGTGGCGGACAGGCCATCGATCTATATGGGACATTTTTCTACCGGCCTCAGGCAAGATCAGTTGCAGCATCTCGCTGCAGAAGCCTGGGAGCTGGTGAAAAAAGATCAACACAATACCCGTGCTGCGGCCATCGAAGAAATGAAGAAGGCGGTGAATGCCGGTAAAGTTGTAACGGACCTGCAGGAGATCTGGCGTGCAGCAGGTGAAGGCCGTGGTGATCTCCTGATCACGCATAATGATTACCGTGAGCCTGCCAGTATCATCAACAACCAATTGGAAGTGAATGAGGATCCCACAACGCCCGGCGTTACAGATGATATCGTCAATGATATCGTTTGGGAAGTGATCTCGAAAAATGGAAGAGTGTATTTCACCTCGCAACCCGCACTGGATGAACTGGGGCCGATTGCCCTGAAAGTAAGGTACTGATTCAGGAATGATACAATAACATCACTATCACAGCCCCTGAAATGGTCAGCAATATATTGGCCACTGCATAGGTAACGGTATAGCCCAGTGCCGGGATCTTACTCTTCACCGCGTCCTGCACGGCCAGCAGCGCCGCCGACTCATCATGCGCTCCGGCGCAGGCTCCCAGCGCAATGGCAGGATGGAATTTGAATACATATCTCGCCAGGTATAAGGCCAGCAACATCGGGAGAATGCTGAGGATCACACCGGCAATGAACAGGTTGATGCCTTCCTGTTCCAGGCCTTTTACAAAACCACTGCTGCTGCTGATCCCCACGATGGCAATGAACATATGCAGTCCCAGTTTCTGCAATAACCATACACTGGGCGCTGGTATATTCCCGAACACGGGCCTCCTGGTACGCAGCCATCCGAAGAATAACCCGGCCAGCAATGAGCCGCCACTGGTGCTGATGCTAAGCGGAATATCCCCGGCCTTCACAGAGAGTGCGCCCACCAATGATCCGATCACGATGCCGATGCCAATGTATACGATATCCGTTTCAATGCCTCCTTTCTCCCGGTAGCCGATCTTCTTCACGGCATTTTCCAGGTCCTCCTTCACGCCAACCAACTCCAGCATATCGCCTTTTTCGATGGTGGTCCGGTGCGTTACGGGGATCTCGATACCGGCCCTCATGAGTTTGCGCATACCCACTCCATGCACCGAGTCCTTTCTCCGCAAGGCGCCAAGGCTATGCCCCAGTATCGATTTCTTCACGGCAACCACCGTCACTACTTCAATCGGGAAACTAAGTAACCCGGGATCGATGATCTCTTCGCCCAGGAATTCCACGGCTCCTACTACATTGTCCCTTTGTCCACTTATCGCGATCACATCTCCCAGGTGCAGTTGCACATCCGGCCCGATCTCCACCACTTGTCCTTTCCGACGGATACGTTGCACATACACTGGTTTCAGCCTGTTCACCATAAAATCCTCGAGCGCTTTCACCGTGATGCCATCTTTGAATATATCGGAAGAGAGTTTGTATGCCCTGAAAGCTACCTGGTCATAGGCCGTTGTGATATTGCCATCATCATCGCCGGTGGATCCCATTTCCGCTTCCAGTTCTTTCGCCTTTTCGGCCACATTTCCTCCCAACACTATGGGCCCGATCACGGAGAGGAACCAGGCGGTACCGGCCGTTCCGAAAATATAGGTAACGGCATAGGCTACGGCTATCTGGTCTGTCCAGTCTTTTTTCAATCCTTCCGTTACATTCAATTTACTGATAGAGTCTCCAGCCACCCCGATGATGGCGCTGCAGGTATTGGCGCCTGACAAGAGGCCGGCGCCCGTTCCGGGAGAAAATCCGAATACTAACGCCAGCAC
>JAGIAP010000253.1:0-8384 GCA_017744805.1 Chitinophagaceae bacterium
TGCAAACGCTGAAAGAAAATGGAGTCCGCGTGCCGCAGGATATCGCCATTGTAGGATTCAACAACGATGCCATCGGGAAGATAGTAGAGCCCAAGCTCACCACCATCAACTACCCCGGCATCGATATAGGGGAGATCGCTGCGCGAAACCTGATCAACCACCTGGAAGGATTATCGGATATCAAGCATACACAAACCATAGTGGTTCGATCCGAGCTGATCGTCAGACAATCCTCCTTAAAGAAGCAATAACTGTTACCAGTAAGCGATCTCGTCCCAACGGCACCAGACATGGAAGGGAGGTATGATATCTCCTAAGGGGCATGAACTATTCTGATCGCAGGATCAGGCTGGCAGTACCAAGACCGGGTGAGCTAGCTATAAACTTGATGGGGCCTGGCTTTCCTGCTTTTGGCTTAATGATCACCAGTAATGATCCGGCATATAACCGCCGTTCTTGGGAAGCAAAGGATACCAGGTCTGCCGGTCTCCGTTATCGGTAGCGATTATATCGCCAGGGCCTTCCACGGTGCAACTGATATTGTTAATGGCATCAGGTACAGCAAGCCCCCTGGCATCTTTGACGGTAACTGTGATGAATGCAAGATCATCCTTGTTGGCGAGTATCTTATTCCTGTCGGCTCCGAGCGCCAATGTAGCGGGAGCACCTGTTGTACGTATCGTTTCTTCGGCCCATTTCTTTCCATTCTTGTATGCGATCACTTTCAGCTCTCCCGGCTCATACACGATATCATCCCATCGCAACCTGTATTCGTATTCCTGTTTTCTTTTTTTACCGAATGAGCGGCCATTCAGAAAAAGCTCGGCCTCATCACCCGAAGTAAAAACATGTACCGGCGTTATTTGTCCTTTTCGATCCGGCCAGTTCCAGTGAGGCAGGATATGAACCATGGGCCGGTCTGGCTTCCATCTGGATTGATAGAGGTAGAAGCGGTCTTTTTTGAAGCCTGCCAGATCGATGATGCCGGAGTAAGAGCTGCGCGCAGAATAATATGGAGTAGGCTCTCCCAGGTAATCCCAGCCTGACCAAACAAATTCACCAGCAACATACGGATGTTTATCCTGGGAGCTGAATACCTTATCGGGAGAAGCGCCAAAGGCGGCGGTATATAGTTCGTATGCGCTTACCTGTTGCAACATTCCATTTCCGCCGATCCCTTCACTCACAGGCGCGCTGTTGCCGTCGATCACAGGAAAAAGATAAGAACCGCGGGAACTGAGTGCGGAGGCGGTCTCGCTGCTAAGGATCAACTTACCGGGAAATTTCTGATGGAAGGCCGGATACAGGGGTGGAGTTTTGATCCCTTTCAAATGTGCATAAGCAGGAGCATCCCTGATTCCCTCTCCCTGGTAATTCAAACTGATGATATCCATATTGACTGGAAATGGCATATCTGGTTTGGCGAAATTCATGGAAGCAGTGGTGGGGCGGGTAGGATCTTCATCGATCACAATGGCATGCAACCTGGCCGCCCATTCGGCGCCGGCCTGATCTGTATATTGCTCCCCTACTTCATTGCCAAAGCTCCAGGCAATGATGGAAGGATGATTTTTATCCCTTCGTACAAAAGAGCGCGTATCTGCTTCATACCAGTCGGGAAAGATGAGATGAAAATCGAGAGGGGTCTTTCCTTTCTCCCAGCAATCGTGCACTTCATCGATCACGAGAAAGCCCATCCTATCGGTAAGATCGAGCAGTTCCGGGGCAGGTGGATTATGCGCCAGCCTGATGGCATTGCATCCCAGCTCCTGCAATAATTGCAATTGTCTTTCAGCAGCGCGCGTATTGAAAGCTGCGCCCAGGGCGCCAAGATCGTGGTGCTGGTTCACACCTTGTATACGGATTGGTTCACCATTTACGAACAATCCTTTTTCAGCATCGAATATCACATCACGGATACCGAAAGTAGTTTCGTACCGATCTATTATTTTTCCTTTTTCCCGGAGGGTAGTAATGGCCAGGTAGAGATTGGGGCGCTGCGATGGCGGCGGCCCCCAAAGCCTGGGAGCATCGATGGTGATGGTTGATGAAACAGTGCTCTTCCGGTTGGCATCCATGCTGACCAGCAATTTTTCCAGCGTAGTCATTTTCTTTCCTTTCCTTAACAAACTATCGAGCAGGAAAACCTCCGTTGTCAATTCTGTTTCCTTCGTTGCATTCGTTTCATTCTCTATCAGAATGGAAAGATCTACAGTGGCAGCAGCTCTTGTAACATGCCTTGTTTTCACGAATGTTCCCCATTGCGCCACATGAACAGGATTTGTTTTTACCAACCATATATTTCTGTACAAACCGGCACCAGGATACCAACGCGATGAGTTGGCGGGATTGTCCAATCTTATCGCCAACTGGTTGGCGGCGCCGTATTGCAGGTATGGTGTAAGATCGAGACGAAATGAATTATAACCGTATGGCCAGCCGCCCACCAGGTGGCCATTCAGCCAAACCATGGCGTAGGACATGGCCCCATCGATATCGAGAAAGATCTTTCTTCCTTTGTCTGATGCAGGTATCTGTATCTTTTTCCTGTACCAGGCTACACCCTGAACAGGTAAACGCCCCATACCTCCACCAACGATGGCATTGGCTTCTGTGTAAAATGGTCCTTTGATGGCCCAGTCGTGTGGAAGGTTGACCTTCTCCCAATTCCTGTCGTCGAACCCCGACTGAACGAATGGAAAATCCTTTCCGGGATCACCAGCGGGTCGCTGATGATGCCGGGAAGGATCACTGATAAAATTGTTTGCTGCAGGAAGTATCCATTTTTTGAGGGCTCTTGCAGAGGAAGCTACTATGCCGGATTCCGTAGCCCTGGTATCTGCTACTTTATTATCATTCCTGTCGAATTCCTTCGGCCGCTCATCATAGATCAATGAATCGCCTTCGCCTTCGTATCGCATGAAAGCCCAGCCTTCATTGATATCGATCCTTTCCCGGTTTTTCAACACGGTGCCTGTTTGGGCATTTGTTTGCTGCAATAGAAAAATAAACAACAACAAACCAATGCCCGAACGGGATGTCCGATGCCATGCAACTACATTCATGATGCTTCAATTTCCTTTATTGGCCCTATTGCGGGTAGCCCTGGTTCTGAATCAGTTTATTACCGCTATTCCTTTCAATCTCAGAAGCGGGAATTGGCCAGAGATTGTAATAATCCTGCACCTGTGCTGCATAGAAAGGATTGCATTTCTTAACCCTGTCTACCCATTTTCCCAAACGCATCAATGTCAGCATCCTCTTTTCTTCCACACCCAATTCGCGAAGTCTTTCATCGAGAATATAATCGATGTTCACATCGGCAGCATTAACAAGGTCGGCATGTGCCCTGCCTCTTACCGCATTGATATCATCGGCGGCAAGACCAGGCTGATTCAGTCCCAGATAGGCTTCGGCCCTGAGCAGGTATGTTTCTGCCAAACGGAACATGTATTGATCCAGATAGGTACCACCAGCACCAGGCTTCAGGAAGAACTTATCCACTACATTGGTGGCATTAGGATTATTGTACAATCCTGCCGGATGGGCAAAAGGTGTAGTGGCTTTGGATTGATAAGGATAGAGTGCCCTTTCTGCAACGCCGGGTTTCAGCACAGCTCCGTTGAAACCTGTAGCTCCGGCAGGTAGATTCTTTGTAGAGAATACCTGTCCGTACAGAGGACTGGCGGGGTTGGTGCCGATGAACTCCCTCACGAAATTATGGTTGGCATTTCTCATATCGGCCCCTGAATTTTTCCAGACTGAATCTGCAAACCAGGGATCAGGCGCCATGAATCCAACGCCCCTGCCACCGGTATAGTCGCTCACGGGCCACTGGAATACGGCTACTCCATTAACTTTGATATCTCTCATCAATGGAGCATGCACGCGCTCAAGTGCGTAGAATGCATCGCCGTCAAATACACTTTTGGTAGAGCTATTGCCGCCACCCGGTACATCCGTTTCAAATTGTATCACCCATAGGGCTTCGCGGTTACCGGAAGATTTCCTGTTTTGATTCTGTGGCTGGAAAAGATCCCAGTAAACATCGCCCGTAATGGAAGGATAGATGCCATTGGCGGGGATCCCGTTCTTCCTGGATCCAAACCTGGCCGTCATCAGGCCCATATTCGGATTGGAGATCACGGCATTTGCCGCATCCAATGCCTTCTGATATTGTTTGGCAGCATTACATACTTCAGCCAGCAAATGGTAGGCTACCAGGTTAGATACTTCACCATCATTCACTTCATTGATGCCAGGCAGGTTGGCCGCTGCAAATTCAAGGTCCTGGATGATCTGCGCATATACCTGCTCCCTGGTTGATTGAACGAAATCCGTTTTAGGTGTCTCTATCTCATCCAGGATCAAAGGAACATTGCCATACAGGTACGCCAATGCGCGATAACCGAAGGCCCTGAAGAACCTGCCCCTTGCTTCATACAATTTCTTTTGCTGATCGGTAAGTGTAGAGGTGGGAAGGCGGTGGAGAATGGTGTTCGCTTCCGCCACTATCTTGTAATGAGGGGCCCATGCAAAGGTGGTCTCGCCTGCTGTGGGAGCTAACTGACCTGGCAAGTTGGGCGCGCTGGAAGCCACATCGAGATAAGCATCCGTACGATACATATACCAGAATGGCATATAGTCGTTGACGGTATAATAGTGAGACCTGACCCTTCCATACAAATTGACGATGGATGCCTTGAAATCCGCTTCTGTTTTAAATGCATTGGACGTGCTCAGGAAATCCACGGCTGTCTCATCGAGGAAAGATTTCTTACAAGCTACCATACTGGTGCCCAATACACCCAGAACCAGTAATATTTTGATTGTTTTCATGAAAACAGTATAAATCGTTAGTAATTGTTTCGAAGGATGGCATTAGTAAGTGATGTTCACACCAATGGTGAATGCTCTCATTACAGGCCTTCCATCAACCGTTAACCCCTGCACCACGTTTTGCGTGATATTATTGGTGGCCACTGCCAGTTCAGTTTCAGGATCCCATCCTTTCCAGTTTGTCCAGGTGACCAGGTTCTTGCCACTCACATAGAGATTGAGCGCCTGGAACGGGATCTTTTTGATCAGCCTGGCCAAATTGTAAGAAAGTGATACATCCTGCAACCTGATAAAACTCCTGCTCTCCCACATACCGAACTGGTTGGTTCCGGGGATGTTCGTATTCACACCAGCCTGTATCTTGGGTTGGGTACCGGAAATGATACGGGGATATTTTCCATTGGGGTTGGAGGGCGACCAATAATCTACCTGTACCAGGTCATTGTTACGAATGGCATTATCATCACGGGAATAAGTACGCGCATTGTTCCCCATGTACCCATCTTTTCCACCCTGGATGGAATTGATGAACACCATGAGTGAAAAACCTTTATAGCTGACGGTATTCATCCAACTGAACCGGTAACGGGGATTTCTGTCTCCCAGGAATATCCTGTCTTTTTCAGGAGTGATCTGCTTGTCGTCATTCTGATCCACCAGGCTCATCGCCCCCACAAAGAAACCAGAGAATGGCGCTGAACCTACCTGGTAAATGCCATTGGTCCTGTAATCGTACACAGTGTTCAGGGGTTTGCCGATGAACAGGTTACTGGCTACAAGATCGTCTTCCACTCCATCTTTATTGGCGTCTACACCTGTGAGGGAAATAACCTTATTGGTATTCTTCCAGAAATTAAATGAGGTGGTCCAATGGAAATCGCGTTGATCGATCACACGATAGGATATGGATGCTTCAAAACCTTTGTTACGCAATTGACCAAGATTGGTTTGGATGCTGGAAAAACCTGTCATATCAGGAAGAGCCACGGGAAAGAGCAGGTCGTGCGTATTATTGATATAATATTCCAGGTTACCGGTAAGCCTGTTATTGAGCAAGGCAAAATCGAGACCGAGATTCAATCCTTTTGTTCGCTCCCATCTCAGGTTGGGGTTCCCTAATGCCGCTACCTGTTGGCCGAAGGCTGGTGTGCCTCCGTCTCCGAAAACATAGGAAGCATTGGTGGTAACTTTTGCAATAGAGCTGTAACGCGGTGTCAGGTTGCCGCTTTCACCATAACCAACCCTGAGTTTGAGTTGATTGAGGAAGGTAACATTCTTCATGAATCCTTCTTCGGTGATCACCCAACCCAATGCCAGAGTAGGGAACAATGCGTACTTGTTGTTGGCGGCAAAACCAGAATAGCCATCCCTGCGTACGGTAGCAGTCAGCAGGTATTTGTTATCGTAGCTATAGTTGATGCGTCCCATCTGATAGGCCAGTGCTTCTTTCCAACCGCTTGAAGCGGTGAACTGGTTGGCACCCAGCCCCAGGTTATTGTAGCTGAGGTTCAGCCGGTCAAATCCTGTGGCCCTGGCCCCGCTTGAGTCGTATCTTCTTTCGATTGCTCCATACACAGCGGTTGCCGTGATATTATGATCTCCAAAGCTCTTTGTATAGGTAAGGATATTATCCAGCGTATAATCATAATAGGTAGTATTCCTCTTATAAGCTTCACCTGTTTGGTTGGCGCCATAGATGCTGGAACCGTATTGGCGTCCCCCTGTATAGTTGTTGCCAAAGTTCAGTCGATAGGTCAGGCCTTTCAAGAAGGGGAAATTGATCTCGGTGTACACATTGGCGAACAGGTAAGCAGTCCTGTCGAAATTATCCACGTAATAAGTGTTGAATGGATTTGGCATCACCGTATTGGTAGGGAAAGGGATCAGTTTTCCGTTGGCATCGAAAGGCGTTTGAAGTGGCGACATATAAATAAGGCCGCTGATGCCTGGCTCTGCACCGTCCTGCTTCACAAAGGATCCACTGGATACGAGCCCGATCTTCCACCAATCCAGGGCTTTTATTTCCAGGTTGGCCCTGAGCGTGCTTCTTTTGAAGATATCATTGATGATAAAACCTTTCTGATCCACATAGCCTCCGGACAGCAGGTAGCTGAATTTGTCCGTACCACCGGAAAGGCTCAGGTTATTTTCCACGATGCTACCTGTTTTGGTACCTTCATCCCACCAGTTGAAATCATTGGGAAGGAGTTTTCCCTGCGCGTCGCGCATGGTGGCATCCACATATTTGGCAACATCGAAACTTGCGTTGGGCTTGGTGAATTCAGGGCCATCATATGCCAGGTTGTAATAGGCCTCTGTGATATTTTTCAGGTATTCATCCCTGTTCCTTGGATGAAGATCAACATTGGGTTTCTGGGAGGTATAAGCACTGGAGAATGCGATGCGGGGTCGTTGGTTGTTGCGCCCTTTCCTGGATGTGATGAGGATAACGCCATTAGCGGCCTGTGCTCCGTAAACCGCTGTGGAACTGGCATCCTTCAGCACATCGATGGTAGCGATATCATCCGGGTTGATGGAAGACAGCGATCCGGTATACTGGATACCATCCAGGATGATCAAAACATTTTGATTACCACCAATGGTATTGATACCGCGTATGGAGATGGGAGGCGTGCCGCCGGCATATGTTGACAACCCTACGTTGAGGCCGGGAACTGTTCCCTGCAGCATTTGCCCGATATTGGTATTGGGCGCTTCTCTCAGCGCTTCAAGGTTTACGCTGGCCACCGAACCGGTAACATCTTTCTTTCGCTGGGTACCGTATCCCACTACCACCACTTCACTCATATCCTGCGCCACTGTCAACAATTGCACTTTGATGATATTCTCATTTCCTATTGTTACTTCCTTATTGATGTATCCCACATTGGAGATCACCAGTACCGCACCGCGCGATGCACTGATGGCGAACTCTCCGTTATCATTGGTAGAGGTGCCTGTTGTAGTTCCTTTTACCTGAACAGAGGCGCCGGATACGGGCGCCCCGGATATTGAAACTACCCGGCCTAGTATCTTTTTGTCCTGGGCAGACACGGGTAATGCCCAGCACAAGCAAACAGTCACAAGAGATACGAACAGCAACCAACCCGGGGCCAGGCTGGTCTTATTGGTCGCATTTCTTCGTTTTGCAGTTGTTTCGTTACGCATTTTTGGCAGTTTTAAGCAATGTAGAAATATAGTGATCGGGAGTGAGCTGCCAGGCAGGAAACCCGGAGCAGCCATTTAGAGTTGTAAGAAAGTATATGATACAGCGGGAAGAGAACAGGGATATTGCCAGCTCCTTTCTCCGAACCGGGGACGGCACAGGAGAAGGAGAACAATTCAGCAGCAGCATAGACGGCGTAGGCTGTTTCATATAGCAGTTGGCTTGACCGTTTCAATCGTTCAACAAGTCTTTTAAAAGGCTAGTCATAACGAATATAGGGAAATTTTCCAAAATCGCAACCGATTGCATTTTTTTTAATTAAAAAGAATTTTCCGGCGACAACATTGAATCAACAGAAGTTTGATCCCAAGCTCCGGAG
>JAGIAP010000253.1:8394-8625 GCA_017744805.1 Chitinophagaceae bacterium
ATTCACCCATTTGCCTTTTGCACCCACCCACCTATTGCCCGGCCTCATCAACCACAGGCTTTACAATATATATCATCAAAAATCAACACACAGCAAAAGCAGCCACCAATATAGGTTTCATGGTCACTTATCAATACAGGGACCTCTCCTGGGCCCAATGAGCTTTCAGCTCTCCGGCCAGCCAACCCGCCAGGGAAGTATACACCCAACCGCCCATTATCCGGGCAATAG
>JAGIAP010000254.1:0-8377 GCA_017744805.1 Chitinophagaceae bacterium
GGTATGCTTGGTCCCTCGTACGCTTCTATCCAATTGAAGAAAGGAATATTTCAGTTGCAACACATAGGTATTCACATTCCGGACGGCGATATTATAATCCTGAACAGCCAGGGGATAGTTCAGGGCGTCCTTCACAATCAGCTTTACAATGGCTGTATCCTTGGTCATGAACTTATTCGCCCCCACAAAGCTCAGGTGGAGGATCTTGACCTTGCCCGAATCCGTCTCCTTTACAAAGTCGAAAGGGATGGCCCAGACAAAGTCGTCATCACATTTCTTCACCTGCGACAATACCTTCAACGGCATATTGGAGAAGAAAGTGATATTCTCGATAGGGAAATTGCCGTTCTCGCACTGCACCTTGAAAGAGACGGTATCGCCTTCCTCCACGGTGAGGGTAGAGCTGACGGAGGGTTTCACCCGGCTGGGGATGATCTCCGTATTATAAAATAGTATGGAGAAGAAGGTATCTACCCGTTCGGCAGGGTTGTCCATATTCTGAACCCCCAGGAAAACCTTGTATTCATTATCGTATTTGAGGCGGCCGGACAGGAAATAGCTCTTTTCCGCCTTGAAAGTAAGCTGGCCGTTGTCCTTATTGATACGGAGGCCAACCGGGGAGTTGCGCAGGTACCAATAGTATTTGGACGGATCCTTATTGATCTCCAGTTTGTAATTGAGGGTAGAATCCACGGGAAGTGTCACATATGGATTCAGGTTCTTTATCCGGAGGATGGTCTCCACGGAATCATGAGGTACAGGAATAGTGTCAGTGGGCCTCTTGAGAGTATCCACTCGGATTTCCTGTGCAAAGAGTTGTGCTATAGGACTAATCAGGAAGCTAACCAACAGTAGGCTTTGTACGATACGGTTTTTCACCATGTGCGATCATGTTGTTGTAATCGTGGCCGAAGTTAACACAAAACAACAAAAAACCCATCCCGGTAGAAACCGGGATGGGGTACTTAACCAAAACCAACTGCTTACCTTGCCCGCCCATTTAGGATCGGGCTCGTGTATGAAAAAGTATTTTAACCTTTCTTTAATGTTCACCTACTGAATATTGATCTGTTTGGTGGCAGGTTTAGATTCAGCTTTCTTGGGAAGGTGTAATTTCAGAACACCGTTCTCGTATTTGGCTGCGATCTGTTCCACATCCACCTGGTCGTCCAGGTTGAAACTGCGCTTGAAGCTGCGATGGCTGAACTCCTTCCTGATCACCTTTTGATCCTCTGCTTTCTTTTCTTCTTTCTTCTCGAATGAAATGGTTAACAGGCCATCAGCGATGTTCACCGTAAAGTCTTCTTTAGCTAAGCCGGCAGCGTTCAGTTCGATATCGAATGAATTGGGCGACTCGAATACATTCACCGGAGGGAAGTGAAAATTATCCTTCCATTGATTGGGGAAATGATGGAAGAGCTCATCAAATACTGAATTGGCTACGGGTCTGTTGTTCAATTTTACAAGTGTCATAGTAGTATTCTTTTAGTTTTTTGAATTTTCTGTTGAACGATAAGCATGGATCAAATGCCATACCGATACATTTTCCGGTGACAATTGCTGCCGCTTCAACAGAAAAGATCAAAACAGGGTGTCATAATGGCTGAATAAAATATTTTGGACTGACAGGCAGGCAGAATCACTAATCCCTGGGGCCAAAATCAACCTTTTTCTATAGTTTTGTGTTTTAGGAATTGAAATAAAACAAATCAAAATGTATCCCGCAGAAATAGTTATTCCGATGAAAGAGGAGCTGACTGAAAATGGATTTTCAGAGCTCACCACTCCACAGGAAGTGGATGTGCAATTGCAGAAAGATGGTACCACACTGGTGATGATCAATTCAGTTTGTGGTTGTTCGGCTGGTTCGGCTCGTCCGGGCGTGTTGATGGCAGTGGCCAATGCAGCCAAAAAGCCTGATCACCTCACTACCAGCTTTGCGGGTTTTGATGTTGATGCAGTGAAGAAGCTCCGTGAGCACCTGCTGCCTTACCCTCCTTCTTCTCCGGCCATTGCGCTGTTCAAAAACGGAGAGCTGGTGCACTTCATTGAAAGGCACCAGATCGAAGGCCGTCCTGCCCAAATGATCGCGCACAACCTGATTGCCGCGTTCGATCAATACTGTTAAGGAATTATGCTGACAAGTTCAGCTTTGTTCATAGTGATAACCCTCTCATTCATGGGAGGGTTTTTTTTCTTATCATTGCAGACTAAATACATCATAACCCTCTAATTACAACTCATCATAAGGCATGTATCCTAACCTTTACTATGCGTTCAAAGACATTTTTGGGCTCAATCTTCCAGGTCTCAGGTTTGTAAACTCCTTCGGCTTTTTTGTAGCCCTGGCCTTTCTGGCGGCTGCATACGTGCTCACGAAGGAATTGAAAAGAAAGGAGAGGGCAGGCCTTCTTTCCGGTAAGGAAGTGAAGATAATGGTAGGTAAGCCGGCAAGCCTGGCTGAACTGCTGCTCAATTTCATACTGGGCTTTATCCTGGGGTATAAGATAGTTGGTCTGTTCCTGGCCGATAAAGAACAGAGTGCAGATCCGCAAAGTTTCATTTTCTCCGGAGAAGGGAACTTACCGGTTGGTCTGGCACTGGGTATCCTCTTCGCCGGGTTGAAATGGTATGAAAAGAACAAGCAAAAACTGGCCACTCCGGAAGAGCGCACCATCCGTATCTGGCCGCACGACAGGGTAGGAGACCTTGTTATCTATGCCGCTTTCTTCGGGTTCCTGGGCGCCAAAATATTCCATAACCTGGAGAACTGGAATGAGTTTGTAAAGAGCCCCATCGAGGCGCTGCTGTCTTTCAGCGGCCTTACTTTCTATGGTGGACTGATCTGCGCTGCCGCAGCCATTTACTATTACGCCAAAAAACACAATATCGGTTTCAAGTACCTCGCGGATGCTGCTGCACCCGGATTGCTCCTTGCCTATGCAGTAGGGCGTATCGGTTGCCAGGTAGCAGGTGATGGCGACTGGGGTATCCTCAACAGCGCCTATATTACAGGTCCCGACAGCAAAGCTGTATTGGCCGACACCACCACTTTCCGCCAGACACTGGAATCCAACAAGAATTTCTATCTCAAAACCTTTCATGCAGAGGGCGTATCCACCCTGGAGCAGGTACCTCATACATCCGTGAAGGCCCCTTCCTGGTTGCCCGACTGGATGGTAGCCTACAGCTATCCTCATAACGTGATCAATGAAGGCGTTACCATTCCCGGCTGTGTGGATGAGCAATATTGCAGTCATCTTCCCGTACCTGTATTCCCGACGCCGTTCTACGAAACAACGGTCTGTCTGATCTTCTTCTTCCTGCTCTGGGCCTTCCGTAAGCGCTTGTCCGCGCCCGGTAGTATGTTTGCCGTTTACCTGATCGTGAATGGCATCGAGCGTTTCCTGGTAGAGAAGATCCGTGTGAACACCAAATACGATATCGGAGGCTTCCATCCAACCCAGGCCGAGCTGATCTCGACCGGACTGGTGATTGCCGGCCTCGCTTTATATTTCTATGTGAACAGGAAGAAGAAAGCCACCGCATAGATCCGTTGCAATAAGAATATTTCAGGGCTGCCATCTGGTGGCCCTTTTGTTATGCCCGCCCGCACGCAATCATTGCCCGCCGGAGGCGAGCCAATAGAAGCCATTCGCGGGGAAGGGGGCAGCGGGCACCCACTAATTGATCTCATCCTCTGTAGAGCTTAAATACATCCCATCCAGCCTATACACCTAAATCGCCAATACTTTCAGCCCACTAATCACTCTATTACTCCGCGCATTCCGTCCGGCCCCTGTTCACTCCCCAATCCCTTCCAACGCGTATCCCCAATACTCTCTACTCCCTTCCTCCGCGGCTCTTTCGCGGCGCTACAGCGGGCAGAGCTCCCTTTCCCAGCGGCACTACCGCGACACTGCTGCGCTCTCAATAGCCATAAAGCAGCTTAAATCCGCAATCCCGCGTGCTCTCGCCGCCTTTACCCCATCCCTCTCTCCCCGGATCAAAGGTTACTACACTCCCGGGGTCCCATTACTGCTGCACTTTCAACCAGCAGGTCAACGGGATATGGGCATCCGGCCCTGGAAATGTAAGCGAAGGAGCCCACCCCAACCACCACCGCCCAATCTCTTCCAACCAAGCCCAAACTATATTCTCCCGCGCCGGTTCATTTCCCAGCCGGCGCTCATATCCCATTGACCGACCTCAACCACTCCACCTGCAACAATAAAATCCCGTAGCAATTGTAACCTTTGATCCCCCTCCCTCGTCCCATCATCAGATCTAGCAACCATTCGGCCCAATACCATGTACTATGCAACACATAGTACCTATTTTTGAGTTGTAATAATTAAAACAAAGTATTGAACATTATATAAGTAACAGCCATGAGAAAGCTACACGTTCCAATCCTGACCATCGCTTTGATCCTTACAGTAACCTTTGTTTCTGCACAAACCGGAAGGATTTCCGGCAAAGTGCTCGATAATAAACAGGCTCCGCTGGCCGCCGCCACGGTAGCTATCCTCAAATCATCCGATTCAGTCGCTATAGCCATGAGATCAACAGACGGATCGGGAAGATTCCTGGTAGACGGATTACCTGCAGGCCGGTTCTTCCTGCAGGTATCTGCTACAGGGCATAAAAATGCTTACTCTAAAATTTTCAATATCGATAGCAAAGGCACTGAGATAGAGCTGCCTGCGATGATCCTGGAAGCTAGCGCCAAAGTGCTCAGTGGTGTGACCGTTGTGGCCACCAGGGCAGCGGTAGAGCAGAAGATCGACCGTACGGTGGTGAATGTTGACGCCACTATCAGCAATATCGGCACCAATGCGCTGGAAGTGCTGGAGAAATCCCCCGGTGTGATGGTAGACAAGGACGGCAATATCAGCCTGAAAGGAAAACAGGGAGTAACCGTTCTGCTGGATGGCAGGCCTACTTACCTGAGCGCCGCCGACCTGGCCAACCTGCTCCGGGGCATGCAAAGCTCCCAGTTGGATCAGATCGAGATCATGACCAATCCACCCGCCAAATACGACGCCTCCGGCAACTCAGGCATCATCAATATAAAAACGAAGAAGAACAAAGCCCGTGGCTTCAATGGCTCCGTGAACCTGGGAGCAGGGCAGGGCAAGTATTTCAAGACCTGGGAAAGCATCAACCTGAACTACAGGGATGCCCATATCAACCTCTTTGGCAACTATGGCTTCGATCATACCACCAACTACCAGCAACTGGATATCCATCGCGATTACTGGAACAAACAACATAGCGAAATAGATGGCATGATCGATCAACTGAGCTATAACCGCCGGAAATTCATCAACCATAACCTGAAACTGGGAATGGATGTTTTCCTGAGCAAGGCCACTACCGTCGGTTTCGTGTTCTCCGGCTTCACCAACGAGCGGAAGGCCATCGGCACCAATACCAGTTGGTTGAAGAATGCCGACCATGTGCTGGACTCTTCCGTGTATGCTGATTCAGACACCCGGGAATTCTGGAAAAATGGAAGCCTCAACCTTAATTTCCGTCATCAGTTCGATACCACTGGCCGTGAACTGACTATCGACCTGGACTATATCACCTACAGGGCTTCCAACGACCAATATTTCATGAACACCAGCAAGGACCCTTCCGGTGAATTGATGAACCAGGACTATCTGAAAGGCGATCTGCCTGCAGATATCACCATCAAAACGGCCAAGTTCGATTATGTGCATCCTTTCAACAAGAGCACCCGTTTTGAAGCTGGCGCCAAAACAGGGTATGTCACCAACGATAGCAAGGCCAATTATTTCAATGGGCTCAACAACGGACATGATATCAACTACACTACCGACTACGACAAAACCAATTACTTCGATTACAAGGAGAATATCAATGCGGCCTATATCAACCTGAATCACAAGTTCAACGACAAATGGGGTGTGCAGGCCGGGCTTCGTTACGAGAACACCAATTACAAAGGGTTCCAGTATGGCAATCCCGTAAAACAGGACTCATCTTTCACTAACTCCTACAATAGCCTTTTCCCTACATTTTACCTGAGCTATGCGCCTGTGAAAAAGCATCAGTTCGGTATCTCTTACGGAAGAAGGATCGAAAGGCCCGCTTACCAGGATATGAACCCCTTCATGTTCTTCATCGATAAGTTCACGTATGGCAGGGGCAATCCATTCCTTCGTCCCCAGTACAGCAGCAATTTCGAGCTCAATCATATTTTCAATGGCATCCTCACTACCTCTTTTCAATACAGCGAAACCCGCGATGTGATGAATGAACTGTTTGAGCAGGGGACTGGCGTGAATGGAAAAGCCACCATCGTTACCCGGGGCAATATCGGCAAGAAGAAATATATCGGCGGATCCATGAACCTGCAATGGCAGGTGACCAAATGGTTCAGCTCCAATATTTACGTGAACTATGGCTACAACGAGTACAAGGGCTGGAACGGTGGAGCGGAGATCAATATCAGTCGCGCGAACGTTTTCGGCAAGATCAATAACCAGTTCCGTTTCAACAAGGGCTGGAGCGCTGAGCTCAGTGGCTGGTACAGTGGCCGTCAGGTGGAGGGTCAGATCGATCTGCAGCCAATGGGCAGGGTAGATGCGGCCATCGGCAAACAGATCCTGAACAATCAAGGTTCCATCAAAATATCGGTTCGCGACCTGTTCTATACTTCTCTTGTGAAGGGAAAGATGAGCTTCAACGATACCGATGCCAGCTTCAGGAATACCCGCGATCTGCGTGTGGTGAGCATTAATTTCAGCTATCGTTTCGGTAAGCAAATGAACAATAATAATCAGCGCAAACGCAGTACCAGTGAGGAACAGAACCGTGTGCGCACCGGTGAGTAAGAGCACGTTACAAAAACTTTAACACCCAGCCGCGAAACTTTAGGGCCCTTGAAGCGTCATATATATGTACATGCGCAAGCGGTACAGAAAAAATAAGAACAAGTCATAATACAGTCATACAGTTTTTCTCATAAGCAGTTAGTTTTGGTTAACGCCCCCCATTTCCATGGGGGGCTTGTTTTTTTGCACCTTTCCGGCATACCTTTTTGTCGGTAGCAGCTTTCCCTTAGATTTGCACAAATTTGTTTGTATGCCTTCATTCGATATCGTTAGCAAGGTAGATGCCCAGATGCTGGACAATGCCGTAAATGTTGTAACGAAAGAGATCACCAACCGTTTCGATTTCAAGAATTCCCATGTGGTGATTGACCTGGATAAAAAAGAATACAAGATCAAGCTGGAAGCGGATGATGATATGAAGCTCCGTCAGATCATCGATGTGTTGATCAGCCGGGCACATAAGCAGGGGATCGCTCCCCAGGCCTTCGACCTCAGCAAGGAATCCTATCATAGCGGCAAGTACCAGAAGCAGGATGTACAGGTGAAAAATGGATTGAAGCAGGAAGATGCCAAGAAGATCGTGAAGCTGATCAAGGATTCCGGATTGAAAGTGCAGGCCAGCATCAATGATGATATGGTCCGTGTAACGGGAAAGAAGATCGATGACCTGCAGGAGGTGATCAAGCTCTGCAGGGAGGCCGATCTGGGACTGGCGCTGCAGTACGAGAATATGCGTAGCTAGTACGTTTTGTGCATAACCGGGTGCAGAACTGGTGCATATTGGCACTGCCCGGAATTTGGATACAGCCTATTTATCAACGTATCTTTATATCACAAAATCGCTGGAACATCTGTAAAAAGAAAAGAAGGCGGTTAACGAAAAGCATTGGCTCAAAAGTATATGAACGAAAGTGATTATATGATTGTCCCGATGCTTTTCCATTTATATTCTTCCATTTTTCTTCAGATTTCTTTCTTTTATTTGCTGATTATCATTATCTTGATCGAAATCAATATTTAAAGGAATTCTATCCGGGTATTGGAAACACCGGGGAATAAATTTAATTTGGCAGAGCGCCGATTGAGGACTAATTTTGCGGCTTTGCAAATAAAAACTGTACGGCAAAATCCGTACAACCTTTTAAATCAGAAGTTTATGAAAAAGGAACTCCACCCCGGAAATTACCGGTTTGTTATTTTCAAGGATATGTCTAATGGCGTAACGTTTTTGAGCCGCTCCACTGCACCCAGCAAAGAAACGCTGAAATGGGAAGATGGAAACGAGTATCCCCTGATCAAGCTTGAGATCTCTTCTACCTCTCACCCTTTCTTCACTGGTCAGAATGTACTGGTGGATACTGCTGGTAGGATCGATAAGTTCAAGAAGCGTTACGAAAAGAAAAAATAAAATCTTAATTTCAAGATAACATTTTTGTTTTTCATGGCTATACTTTAAGCCCTGCTGATTCCTCAGCGGGGCTTTTTTTCGTTGACCGTTGACCGTTGACCGA
>JAGIAP010000254.1:8387-8614 GCA_017744805.1 Chitinophagaceae bacterium
CAGGAAGGGGATTTTTTTTGCCCCGAATTGTTTGAGCGCTACATTTGGGCACCCAATATTGGCCATCATCTCATTTCCCCGTATGCAACCGGTATATCTGAACGAAGCTGAGGTCCGGGACCAACTCTTTCCTTTTTCACAGGTCCGATCCGTGGCCGATATCAGGGTGGGCATACTCACGATCCGGGAAAAATGGGAACGCTTGCTCGGTTATCCTGTACAGGTAG
>JAGIAP010000255.1 GCA_017744805.1 Chitinophagaceae bacterium
AGACAGGAGGTTAGCTTTCATAGGGCAGCAAACTACGCAAAATTCCCCACCTGCCCGCGAACCCTTACCTTTGCGGAAATTCAGTAGATACACGTTATGACTACACAATACAATGAAGACGCATTGAATGAGATGGAAGAAAGCCAGGACGGCTCAGAAGAGCTCTATGAGCGCATGAGCCTGGTGGTGGACCGTGGACAGGAGCCCATGCGCCTCGATAAATTCCTTGTGGCCCGTATCGAGAACGCCTCCCGCAATAAAGTGCAGCAGGCCATCGAAAGCGGTCGTGTACTCATCAACGGTAAACAGGTACAGAGCAATCACAAGATCAAGCCAGGCGAGGAAATTGTGGTATACTCCGACAAAGAGGTACAGGGCGAAGATATCGTTCCCGAAAAAATGCCGCTGACCATCGAATATGAGGACGATGATATCCTCATCATCAATAAACCCGTAGGCCTGGTGGTCCACCCCGCCAGCGGAAACCCCAATGGTACCCTCATCAATGGCGTGGCATACCATCTCCTGCAACAGAACAAAGACCTCAATACGGATGTACTGCCCCGCTTCGGACTGGTACACCGCATCGATAAGAATACTTCCGGCCTCATGGTGCTCGCCAAAACCGAAAAAGCCGTGAGCAGCCTGGCCAAAGAATTCTTCGATCATAGTATCCACCGCCAATACGTAGCCCTGGTTTGGGGCGATGTAGCAGAAGACAGCGGCACTGTAAACGCCCATATCGGTCGCCACCAGCGATTCCGCAAGATATTCGATGCCTACCCCGATGGCGAATACGGCAAGGAAGCCATCACGCATTATAAAGTACTGGAACGTCTGGGCTATGTAACCGTAGTGCAATGCCAGTTGGAAACGGGCCGTACCCACCAGATACGCGTACATATGAAACATATCGGTCATCCCCTTTTCAGTGATGAATTATATGGAGGCGACCGCATCGTGAAAGGCACCGTGTTCAGCAAATACAAACAGTTTGTAGATAACTGTTTCGCCATCTGCCCGCGCCATGCCCTGCATGCCCGTACTATCGGCTTCATACATCCGAGAACGCGGCAACCGATACAGTTCGAAAGCCAGATCCCATCGGATATGCAGCAACTGATCGACAAATGGAGGAATTATGTAAAAGTGAAAAATATCATCCCCAATGATTAAACGCTTCGTCAAGCATCAGCTCGATATCATCAGCGAAGAGCCCTGGTTCGGAGATGGCTTCCGTAGCAAGATCGATCAACTGAGTAACGAAGAAGCTTTTATCAAACCACTGCCATCCCTTCACTCCGTAGCAGAGCTCCTCTCCCACTGCACTGAATGGAAGAAGGAAGGCATCAATCAATTGAAGGGGAACCTGCCTGTATTGAACATGGAAAGCCCCGACAACTGGAAAACCATCGAGACGTTGAAGAAGATGGGATGGGAAAAGATCAGGGAAGATTTTTATGATGCCGTAAAGAAGCTGGTCAGCATCCTGAAAACAAAGGATGATGATTTCCTGGAAGAGCTGACTGCAGATAAAAGATACACCTACCAGTACTTACTTGAAGGATTACTGGATCATGATGTGTATCATATGGGTCAGATAGCTATTACCATTAAGTTGATGCAATAAGGAACGTTCGCCGGAGGGGAACGACGGCAGCAGGCCGTTATTTTCTGTTGAAGTCGAATAAAGTAGCAGTGAATACCCCTTGTTCCCGCTTTTTGAAGATCACATTCCAGGAGCCATTGTAACGCAGTACTTTCGGCACCACCAGGTCTTCGAATTTCGTCATCTCCACTTCCATATGTACATCAAATGAGTACACGCCGGCATTATAACTGAGATCATAATTGCGGGCCACGATATCCCAGGTATTGATATTGAACCAGGTGGTCATCTCATTGATCACTATCTGATCCTTCTCCGAATTCGTAAGATCCGCCCGGGGCGTCACTTTGAAGATATAGCACATCTCTCCCTTGAACTGTTCCATATCGATGGAGTAATCATACCTGACAGAAGCATCCTCTTCGAAGATCGCGATCTTGTTACCGATAAAAGGAATGCCGGGAATCTTCTTGCCGGGATTGAAGAAGAGCATCTTCAATTGCTCCTTGTGCTTCTCGATGCCTGATTTTCCTTCCATCGTAAAACTCGTCCCTTTCACCACATTGGATTCTCCGCAGATAGTATCCTTCGCAAAGAACAGACCTGCGTACATCTCTGCCGTATAGTAATTGAAATTGTGCTTCTTGTCGAACATATCCCCGGTGGACTTTTCCTCCAGGGTATGCATCCAACGGCAACCCTTACCCGTTTCCTGCCTGGTGCGGCTATTGAGCGTGGCTTTAACATTGCCGCCTTTGTCCTGCATCCGGATATCGTTGAGAGCTGTATATCCCAGCACTTTCAGATTGCGGAAAGCTTTGTAGAAGGAAGTATCTTCTTTGATACGTTCAATAAATGCAGGTACATTGAGATTGCTTCTGACCACCACTTCCTGCAGGGTGACGGCTTTTTTGCCGATCACCACAGGCATGGTGTCTCTTTTGACAACAGTAGTATCCTGCTGCGCAAGGGCCACAGAGGAGACACAGAGTAAGGATATTATCGATAGTAACTTCATCCGCGGAATGCCGGTTACTTCTGGAAGGTCATTTTATAATCCACTCTCACTTTCCCTTTGGAAATATCGTCCAGCTTGCCTTTCAGCATACGCTTTTTCAGTGGCTTCAGGTAATCGATGAACAGTTTTCCTTCAATATGATCATACTCGTGCAATATCACACGGGCGGTGATACCATTGAAAGTTTTGGTGTGGGGAACGAATTGCTCATCTACATATTCCAGTGTAACCTCTTCGCTACGGTATACATCCTCACGGATCTTGGGAATGCTGAGGCATCCTTCATTATAGGCCCACTCTTCACCATTGAGGGATTTGATATGAGCATTGATGAATACCTGTTTGATACCAGGCGCATCGGGATATTTTCCTTCCTCATCATCATCGAGGTTCTCGAAGATCTGGCTGCTGTCCATAACAAACAGCCTGATATCACGGTTGATCTGCGGCGCTGCCAGTCCTACCCCATTGGAGGCATACATGGTCTCCCACATATCTTCAATCAACTTCGCCAGGCCCGGATGATCAGGGGTAATGTCTTTAGCTACTGTCCTGAGAATGGGCGCCCCATAGGCAACTATTGGAAGGATCATTTTTAAATGCTTGATTACTTGATTATTAGTGAATTCTGCAAATTTACTCCAAAAATCAGTAACGGCAAGGGGCGGAACATCCCAGACAGCTTCCTTTACTGTATGCAAAAATGCAACCAACTGAGAACAAGAAGCTTAACGGGTCAAACTCAGCCGATTTGCTGCAGGTATTCCTGTAACATGATGGTTGCGGCAATTTCATCCACCAGCGCTTTGTTGCGGCGTTCTTTCTTTTTGATGCCCATTTCCAGTATCGCTTGTTTAGCCATCTTACTGGTATAGCGCTCATCAACGGTCTTAACGGGGATCTGAGGAAATTCCTTGTGCAAACGCTCGATGGCTTTCCGCACCAGTGGGGTGGCATGCGTATCGGAATCGTCCCAGTTGGTGGGCATACCGATGAGGATCAGTTCCACCTGTTCCTTACTGAAATAATCCTTGAGGTATTTGAATAATTGCGGGGTCTCGATGGTGGTGAGGCCGGTAGCCACTATCTGAAGCGGGTCAGTAACGGCAAGGCCTGTGCGCTTTCCGCCATAATCTATTGCGATGATCCTGGCCATGGTCATTGATGGGTTATAGCTGCCTGAACAAACATATCGGCAATCACAAATACGGCAAACACCACACTGGCGATGCCATTGGCTGTCATGAACGCCAGGTTCACCCGGCGGAGATCATTGGGCTTTACGATCGAATGCTGATACAGCAACATCCCGGCAAACACGCCCACCCCGATCCAGTAAAGCCAGTGAAAATGTCCGTACACACCTGCGGCTATCACACAGGCGGCGCTGATCACATGGAGCAACTCTGAAACACGGAGCGCTTTGGCAGCACCAAGTGCAGCAGGAATGGAGTATAATTTGTTGGCCTTATCGAAAGCCTCATCCTGCAATGCATAGATGATATCGAACCCACTCACCCAGCAGATCACAGATACGGAGAAGAAGATGGGAAGAAGGGCGAACTCACCCGTCACTGCCAGGTAGGCACCGATCGGGGCGAGGCTCAATCCCAATCCGAGGATCAGGTGGCAAAGTGGTGTAAAACGTTTGGTATAGCTGTATCCCAGCACCACAAAAAGAGCGATGGGAGATAGAAAGAAGCAGATGGGGTTGATGAACCATGTGCACAGAATGAAAAGAAGGCTGCAACTGATCGTGAACAGCAATACACTATCCGCTTTGAGGATACCTGCGGGGATCTCGCGGATGGCGGTGCGTGGATTCAGCGCATCGAACTTTGCATCCAGCCAGCGGTTGAAGGCCATGGCAGCGCTCCTGGCAAACACCATGCAAAGCACCACCAGGATGAAGGTCAGCCACCAGGGTTTGGAAGCCGTCCGGCCGGCCATATCTTCAGTCATCAGTCCCAGCACCAGTCCGATCATGGCAAAGGGCATCGCAAAAATGGTATGCGAGAATTTTACGAGCGAGAGGTATTTCTTTACGGTAGTCATCTTTCTAAAAAAGTTTATCACGGTCCCTGACCAGTTCCCAGAGCACGATGCCGGCAGCCACTGAAATATTGAGTGAATGCTTCATGCCCAGTTGGGGTATTTCGATACTGCCATCACAGGCCTTCACCACATCGGGGGCCACCCCTTCCACTTCGTTCCCGAATACAACCGCCAGCGGTGCCTGATGGTTGTATTTGAATTGATGAAGCGGCACAGATCGCTCCACCTGTTCGATGGCCCAGATATGATAGCCCCCCTGCCTCAGTTGCTCCATGGCCTCCATGGTGGTAGGGAAATATTTCCAGGCTACGGTTTCCGTAGCGCCCAGCGCCGTTTTGTGGATGTCGCGATGCGGGGGCTGCGGCGTATATCCGCAAAGATACACGGCCTGCAAGAGAAAAGCATCGCAGGTGCGGAATACACTTCCTACATTGTGCATGCTTCGGATATTGTCGAGCACCACCACCACCGGCACTTTTTCGCTCTGTTTGAATTCATCCACGGAGAGGCGGTTGAGCTCATCCATTTCCAGTTTTCGCATACCGCAAAGATATTGGTTACCAGAAACAATCCACGATTTCTCCACACCCCTGCCCCGGATTTTTTGGAGGCCGTCAAAGCCCTTATTTTTGCCGCTATGGCTAAAGCAGGCACAGTTTCTCCGATGATGCAACAGCATAAGGCGATCAAGCAAAAATACCCTGACGCTGTTCTACTTTTCCGTGTAGGTGATTTCTATGAAACCTTTGGCGGAGACGCCATCGTGGCGGCCCAGGTGCTGGGCATTACCCTTACCAAAAGGAATAATGGCGATGCCGGTTCCTCCGAACTGGCAGGCTTCCCCCACCACTCGCTGGATACCTATCTCCATAAACTGGTGAAGGCCGGCCACCGCGTAGCTATCTGCGACCAGCTCGAGGATCCCAAACTGGCCAAGGGAATCGTGAAACGCGGCGTTACGGAACTGGTTACGCCAGGTATCGCCACCAACGATAAAATGCTGGAGCATAACAGCAATAATTTCCTGGCCGGGATCCATTACACGGAAGACCAGAGCGGTATCGCCTTCCTGGACATCTCCACCGGTGAATTCTTTGTAGCCGAAGGCAACCAGGAGTATATCGACAAGCTACTGCAAACCCTCAAGCCTGCTGAAGTGATCTTCCAGCGCAGCTACCAGAAAATGTTCAAGGAGCAGTTCGGTAACCGCTTCTACACTTATACTATGGAGAGCTGGATCTTCGACGAGGCCTATGCCACTGAAAGCCTGCTCAAACATTTCCAGACCCATTCTCTGAAGGGGTTCGGGGTAGATGGCATGCGCGAAGGCCTGATCGCGGCCGGTGCCGTTCTCCATTATCTCAAAGACACCGAGCATCCCAACCTGCAGCATATCACCGGCGTTCAACGGATCGACCGGGAAGATTATCTCTGGATGGATCGCTTCACCATCCGCAACCTGGAGCTTACCGGTGGGCCGGAGCTGGGTAATAGCCTGCACAAGGTGCTCGACAATACCGTCAGCCCCATGGGCGCCCGCCTCCTCAAAAGATGGATCCTGCTCCCCCTGAAAGATATCAACCGCATCAATGAAAGGCTCAACCTGGTGGAATTCTTCATCCGCGAAGTGGAGCTTCGAAATAAGATCACGCACCATATCAAACAAACCGGCGATGTGGAAAGATTGGTAAGCAAGATCCCTACCAGGAAGATCGGCCCCCGCGAAGTATTGCAACTGGCCAAAGGCCTGCAGCATATCGAAGAATTGAAAGAGCTCTCTCAAAATACCGGTAACGACTACCTGAAAAAGCTGAGCGATACCCTGGACGCCTGCGCCTCCATCCGCGAGCGCATCAACCGCACCATTTGTGATAACCCTCCTGCCGTTGCCGCCAAAGGGGGCATGATCAGCGAAGGCGTTCATGAAGAGCTGGATCAGCTCCGCCAGATCGCCAACGGAGGAAAAGATTATCTGAATGCCCTGCAACAAAAAGAAGCAGAGAAAACCGGCATCAGCTCCCTGAAGATCGGGTTCAACAATGTTTTCGGTTACTTCCTGGAAGTAACGCATACGCATAAGGATAAAGTACCTGCCGACTGGATCCGCAAGCAAACCCTCACCAATGCCGAACGTTATATCACGCCCGAACTGAAGGAGTACGAAGAAAAGATCGTAGGCGCTGAAGAAAAGATCCTGGGCATCGAAGCAGGCATCTATGATGAATTGCTTTCTGCTCTGCAACCCTTCCTGGCCGCGATGCAACTGAACGGAAGCGTGCTGGCCGTACTGGACTGCCTGATCTGCTTTGCCAACAATGCCCTTCAATACAACTACAAGAAGCCGCAGTTGCACGAAGGCTATTCCCTCAGCCTGAAAGAAAGCCGCCACCCGGTCATCGAAAGGAACCTGGCCGTAGGTGAACCGTATATCGCCAATGATATCGAGCTGGATCCGGAAACCAAACAGATCATCATCCTTACCGGTCCCAACATGAGCGGTAAGAGCGCCATCCTGCGGCAAACCGCACTGATCACCCTGATGGCGCATATGGGAAGTTTTGTACCTGCAGACCATGCGCAGATCCCGTTGACCGATAAGATCTTTACACGCGTGGGTGCATCGGATAATCTCAGCGGAGGTGAATCAACCTTTATGGTGGAGATGAATGAAACGGCCAGCATCATCAACAATATCACGCACAGGAGCCTTATCCTGCTGGATGAGATCGGAAGGGGCACCAGCACCTACGATGGTATCTCCATTGCCTGGAGCATTGCCGAATACCTGCATCAATCCGATTGCAGGCCGCGCACTTTATTCGCAACCCATTATCACGAACTGAATGAGCTGGAAAATAAAATGCCCCGCATCAAGAATTATCATATCACCAATAAGGAAGTAGGCAATAAAGTGATCTTCCTCCGCAAACTGGCGCCGGGAGGCACAACCCATAGCTTCGGTATACATGTGGCCAAGATGGCGGGTATGCCCCCTTCACTGATCAACCGCGCCAATGAGATACTCCATCAGCTCGAAGAAAAACATGTTGATGGCAATGGCCCCACCGTAACGGCAACGAATGACCGCGTTAAGAATATCACCACGGAAAAATTCCAGCTTTCCATTTTCGATGCGCACAGCGAAACCTTCGATGATATCCGTCAAATACTCAATGGCATCGACATCAATAGACTAACACCGGTTGAAGCATTGCTCAAATTGCAGGAGATCAAATCGAAAGTGAATTGATTTCCTTTATTGATATTTCTCATGAAATGAAAATGTTCGTAACGCAGGAATACTAAAAATAAAATTTCCTGCGTTACATTCGTGTTTCCAACCGTACACAAATAATATCCTGGCTTATAATAACTGCCATTATTTCCTAAGCCACCCTTTTGAATTCGCTGCCGCTTACCTGGCACCGCAAACCACAATAACCTTATTGAACGCTGTTCAGGAAATGTAGCGCCATTAAACCGGTTTTGCTGCATTTGCCACTGGCATGGCTGTCCCCTGACGCGCACTTACCCACATTGATCGATTAAACCTTTGATACCTGAACGTATTCTGCGTTGCAGTGTAGCCGTTAGTTTATGCCCTTGAACTAGCCCTATGCAGCAACAAGGATTGTTATGCCCTTTTTTTAAACCCTTGTGCCCGTTAAACGCTAAACCGTTATGAAAAGTAAACTACTGCTGGTATTTATCAGCGGAATGCTACTCCATGCCCTTTCCCCTGCGTACGGACAGGCCGAAGCCTGTACCGGTGCCACCGACAACCAGAATACTTACGGTACTGTCAACCGATGGATTGCCTACTTCTACCGCGAAATGGATTTC